>JAPDJQ010000054.1 GCA_029259015.1 Thermoplasmatota archaeon
AGGAGGAATATTTGCCACAAATATTCCCCTTTCCATTATGTCCCATGCCCCATCATTATCATAAACTGTAAGTCGCACTGTATAATTTCCATCGAGAGCATATCTATGAGTAACAATTTTTCCATATCCTATATTTCCATCTCCGAAATCCCATGTATAATTTACTATACTTCCGTCTGAGTCATAACTTGCTGAAGCATCAAATGTAACGTTATCTAATTCAGTCGGAATGAATGGTGAATAAGTAAAATTAGCAACTGGTTTATATGCGATAACAAATTTGTTGACAGGAGACTTCTCAGAATTATTATTAGTATCATTGGTCCAGACATAATAATAATAAACACCTTTTGTGCTGAAAGTGCTGTTGTAATAATACAGATCTGTGTTATTTATTTTATTAAGGCTATTGTTTATATAACTTCCATTTGGCAATGTTATATTAACGTATGCAACATTTACCTCCACATTGTCGATTATTTTGCATGAAATATTAACACTACCTCCAGGCACCTGAATTTGAGGAATTGCCTGCAAATTCATAATATCTGGTGGGAAAATATCATATCCTGCATATGGTTCCATTAACGGATAATAATCAAAATTCCCTTTTTCGAGAGGTTCGATTGGGTACGGAGTATCTCCAATACCATCTCCATCATTATCAACGCCATTATATTTTTCCCAGTAATTTCCTACAGTATTGCAGTACCAGTAATTTATGAATATGCTTTCGTCATAAGCATCTATATTATTTGATATAAAACTGTTGTAAAAAAGAGTATTGTTTCTGGTATCTGTTCCGAGATCTATACCTTTGTAGAAATTTTTGATGAAAAAATTTTCTCGGATTACAGAATCTTCTAAACCAATAGCACTGATTCCATATGAATTTTTGAAAAACTCATTTTCTATCACCAAATTATTTCTGCCATTATAAAGATAGATACCACCGTAGTTGAAAGAAAAATTACAGTTTCGGATGATACAGTTATCCACTCCATACATATATACTCCATAATAACTTTCTGAAGAATTTCTTATAGAAAATCCCTTTATTTCCACATTATTTGCTGTAACAACAATACCGTGTTGTTGGATTGGGCATTCTATTATTGCATTTTTGTTTTCCCCTATGAGTGTCAAATCTTTGTTTATTAAAAGACTTTCCCGATATATACCAGCATATACATAAATAGTATCTCCAATATTTGCGGAATCTATAGCTGCCTGTATGCTGGTGAAATCTGCTGTGCCATCATCATCCACATAAATTGTCGCTGGCTCAGCTATATCAATCCTTATCATAGATATGAATAGAGAGGCAATCAGAAACCAGATAATTCTCTTTCTGGATATAGTTATGTCCACCATTCTCTCGGAGCATCCAATGGATACTTATCCTGTATGCCATGCGGTGGTATTGTATAATATGATGTGGTGGTAGGATCTCTGTCACTCCAGTAATTGCCGAATGTACTAACATACCATGAATTATTGCCCATATCATATGCTTGGCTATTGTTGTGCAAGGTATTGTTAATGAAATTGTTGTAATATATTCTGTTGGCGGTACAATCAGATGTTGCAATATAAACGCCATAATCATTTGTTGTTATATTATTTTCATAGATCTCGTTACCAGTAGAGGAAGAAGACATATAAACTCCATATGAATTATTCCATATTAGATTGTGCATGAAATAGTTATTATTGGAGGAGTTTATATAAACTCCATATGAATTATTCCATATTAGATTATCCTGTAGCGGCAGCGAATCTCCTTCTGAGGATATCAATAGATATACTCCACTTCTTCCGTTAAAGGAAAAATTATTACTTTGTATATCATTATTATTTGAAAGATATAGATGCAATCCATCTATTGCATTTGAGTATATTTCATTTCCCTGTATTGTGTTACTATCTGATGAGTTTAGACGTATTCCATTAAGTCCATTTGAATATATTTCATTTTGCTGAATGGAGTTAATATTTGACAAATACAGCATAATACCATTTTCTCCATTGTCATAAATCACATTTCCTATAATTTCATTATTTCCAGCAGTAGCAGTTCTTGAATTTTCAAGATAAATTCCATTGAAAGTATTATTGTATATTTCATTACTTGATATTGAATTACCAGCACCTCCTGCACTGGAAAGATGGATACCATTGCTGTTGTTATATATCCTATTGTTAATTATTGAATTCTCATCTGAATTGGCAATCAAAATGCCTCCTCCTGTATTATAGGAGATGGTGTTGTTCTGTATACTGTTTAAGTCAGAATAGAGAAGCGAAACACCATTTCCATTATTATTATAAATGGTGTTATTAAGGATGTCATTTATACTGCTGTATTCTAAACGTATACCATCCCTGCTGTTGTAAATGGTGTTATTAATCAGATCATTCTCTGACGAGTATGATGAAAGTAAAATACCATATTCAGTTATGTTATGGATGGTATTATTGGATATTACGTTATAGTGTGCTCTAGAGAGATATATTCCATAAGCAGAGTCTACTATGTTATTTGATGCAACTATAATGCTGTCTGAGGATGTTGCTATATAAATTGCAATATTTGTGATATTTCTCAGGATATTATAGCTCACAGTGTTATCTGAGGAACTCTTCAGATAAATTCCATAAATGCTTTGTGTTATATTATTTCTTACTATTTCGTTGTTCCCATATCCTCCAGCTAGCGAATCAAATAAGTAAATTGCTGTGCCGCTATTTAAATAAATATTATTTGATCCAATTAAGTTACCTTTTGCCCCATATAAGTATATTGCATCTGTATTACCATATATCGTATTATTTTCTATTCTATTGGTATTCGATGAAGATAAAACGAGCACTCCTTCTCCATTGTTGTCATAAATTGAATTAAAGGTTATATTATTGCTGGCTGAAGAATACATTCTAATTCCTTTACCATTCCAGTATATATTATTTCCATATATGTCATTGCTGCTTGCATTTTCCATGGAGATTCCTATTGTGTTATTCCATATATTATTGCCAGTGACCAATGTTTGAGATGAATAGTAAATAATGTTTATGCCGATCTGAGTATTATTGAAAATATTATTAGCAGATATTATATTCTTTATTGAAATATCCAGATATACCCCATTAGTATTATTGTAAATAGTATTTTCTAGAACCGTATTTTTATTTGTAGATGACAGCAGATATATTCCATTTCCTTCATTATTGGCTATTACATTATTCCATACTGTATTGTTTTCAGATGAGTCAAGATAAACACCATCTAAGGTGTTATTTAAAATATTGTTATTCTGTATGTGGTTTAAGAAAGCAGTATCCGCGTAAATGCCATACTGGTTATTATTTATTTCATTGTTATTGATGGTGTTATCCAGACTGTAATAGAGATATACGCCATAGTATGATGATTGGATTGTATTCTGCTCTATTGTGTTGTGATGGGCTCTATATAATGAAATTCCCTTATTGCATCCAGAAATTGTGCAATTCTTTATTGTATTGGACGATGATTGATATAGCAATATACCATTCTGTGTATTTTGTCCTTGGATAACGAATCCATCTATTGTTACCCAGTCTACAATAACTTTGAAACCATACTCCACTCCTGCTGCATTAATAACAGGGTCTCCAAGCGCGATTATATTGACCGATTTATCTACAAGAGTGGGAGCATAAGTTCCATTGTATACATAAACTGTTCCGCCTAACGTTACCGCATCTATTCCTTCGGCTATTGTGCGCAGATGTGTCTCATCATACCATTCTGGAGGAGCATCATCATCAACATATACTTCTGTAACATATCCTAAACCTTCGGCCATCCATCTCACAGCATTTCTGATGTAAGCTTCTCTACTCTCATTTGTAATGTACGGGCTATTTAAATCGAAACCAAGAACAATGGAGCGATTTGCTCCTCTAACTGCATCTATAGCATAATAGCCAGAAGGTATTCCGCCTCCAGTCACTTTGAAGTTATCTATAAATAAATCTCCTCCAATAACCTGTATTGCAATATACACACTCTGCCCGGCATAGGCACTCAAATCATATGTGTATTTTGTCCACCCATTCTCTCTTATACGAGGAACACTGGATTCTGTACCAAGTAGAACCGTGAAATCACTTGGAGTGTTTCCTGTTGTTGAGAGTTTCACAGTAAATGAGGCTTTTGACCATCTCCAATATGAGCCAGCATCAAATTCTAACCTGCCGCCACTAGGCACTGTAATCTGTGGACTAATGAGCCAATCGCCAGTGTAACCATAGGCATAATATCCTGTTGCATATGGTCCCGTTGGATCCACATACCCTCCGTAAAATGGATCTGGATGATAAACTGGACTGCCTCCTGTTGGGGGACTATATGAATATACATTGCTTACTCTCCATGGGTACCATCCCTGATAATAGGAAGTTGTCCATCCTGTTAAACTACCACTCTCGAAATTATCGAAAAATGTGACATTGCTTCCTGTTACATAAAGAGAATATTCATATAGTGTGTCACTCTGTTTTATTAAGGAGTAGAGGGGAATATCCTGAGTTATAACAATATCTGCTCCATCAGAGGATGTTCCAGGTATACCATTTATTACTCCATGAGCATAAATTGGACCATAACTGAAAGTACCAGAATTGGGGTAATAATCTGTAGCAAAATATCCTATAGATCCTGCATGCAGACTTTCGTTTATGCCCCCTGTAGGCTCAACTAAGCCAAGAGTATTTCCAAGCCATATTTCATCAGTGTTTGCTCCATTTCCAGGATAATCCTGTAAATCTCTCACAGCATATGTACCAGTTAATAGTAGAGTACCATTATGGGTTAAATGTTGATAAATTTCATAAACATGATTAGAGGAATCATCATATCCTTCAGTCATTGGGGTTGTCCATGTATTTGAATTTCCATCATTAAAAGCAGCACTACCATCTCCAGGAAAATCTCCTGTACTCCATATTACTATATCAAACTCGTCTAAGAAAGCATCTTCTATCTTCTTTCCTACTTCTGTTCCATCAACGAAATACCAGCTATCTATTGCTTTTCCTGTAGAATAATCTGATGTTAGCTTTTGCACTGCTGCAACTATCCTACTCATCCCATCCCAATTTCTCGGAGATGTTGGTGTATTATCAACTATTATGAAGCTTGGTGTAGTTTCTGGATTTATAACTTGTATCACTTTTGTTGTATAATTGGTAGCTCCTTCGTTATCTGTAACAGTAAGATTTATAGTATAATTTCCAGATATATTAAACATATGATATATATTTACTCCATATCCATCTACGATGCCGTCATTTTCAAAATCCCATGAATAGTTTGTTATACTCCCATCAACATCAAATGATGCACTTGCATCGAAAAATACAAATTGTTTTGTGTTTGGAGCAGATGGATTATATGTGAAGACCGGTATTGGTTTTTTATTTGGAACAGTGATAGTTTTGCTGACAGCGTAAGTAGCACCATTATCATCTGTAACTATCAGAGTTACAGTGTAGTTACCACTCAAATCATAAATATGACTTGGATTTGGTGATGACGAAGTGCTTCCATCTCCAAAGTTCCAGTAGTATGATATGATTGTTCCATCTGGATCTATAGCATCTGATGTAAAATCTATTTTTCCATCCACATTTGGATCAATATTCCAAGTAAAATCTGCGATAGGTGGTTGATTATCTGTAACATTTATTGGTGGCGGTATGTTAAAGCCTGCGCCTGTTGTTGCCTCTGCTGATTGTCCTTCATCATCTATAATGGTAAGAGTGACATTATATGTTCCATTGGTTGCATATTTATGCACGACCACCATTCCATATCCAATATTGCCGTCTCCAAAGTCCCATCTATATGTAACTATCCTTCCTCCATCCGGGTCATAGCTTTGGCTTGCATTAAATTCTATAATTTCCAAGGTTTTTGGGTCTAAAGGAGCATATGTGAAAATTGCAACAGGGGGAACAGTATGTAAAATCCCGGGTTGCAGAATCCCAGAGAATATAACAGAATTGCTGTTTTCATCTATTACAATGGCGCTTATCTGCCAGTTGGTTATATTACCAAAAATTGCTGTGGCATTTATATCTATATATTCCCCAACGCCCCATTTTTTATCTGTATTGATATCCTCAAAGTCAGCATATGCAGAATAGTCCCCCATTAAACGGCCTTCATCATCGAAATGATATGAACAGCTGTCAACATCTCCCTTCCATACTGTGATTTTTATATTCGATAGTTTTACTTCCTCCCCTCCCTTGTGCTCAATAATTATATGCTGGTTTTCATTTATGTAGCCTACAAGATCCAAATCTGGAGACGATGCAGATGGTGATGTGGATGAAAAGACATAGATGGCCAAAACAGAGAAAGTAGCAATAGCCACAGCTAGCAATAACACTGTGCCGATAATTTCAGATACCCCCTCTTTTCCGAACTTTTTCATACTTTTCATTACCCAACACCTTTTTATTTCTTTTCTTTAATTTGCTAACTTTTTGCTAACAATTTTATATATGTTCGAGTATATAAAGTTTTTTATTGTTTCTAGATATATTATGGTTTATTCAGTACTCACAAGACAAAAATTTAATTTTTTACTCTCAGAATGGCAGATGAGACATTCGCCATTTCATTTTTTATTAGGAAATTAGGAAAAATTAAAAAAATAAAAAGGGAAACAATATAACATCATGGCCAAAATATTTTTGACAAGGAGATTACCTGATGAGGGAATTGAGTTGCTGAAAGAACATGAATTAGAAATATATGAGGGGGATGCACCTCCGAGCAAAGAAGAAATTATTGAAGGTGTGAGGGGAAAAGATGCATTAATTTGTCTTCTAACAGACAGAATTGACGGAGAAGTAATGGATGCCTCTTCTCGGCTAAAAATAATAGCAAATTATGCAGTTGGATATGACAATATAGATGTGGGAGAGGCAACAAAGCGGGGCATTTTGGTTACAAATACACCTGGAGTATTAACTGAGACGGTAGCAGATTTAACATGGGCATTGCTTATGGCAATAGCCAGAAGAATTGTTGAGGGAGATAAGTTCATGAGGGAAGGAAAATTCAAAGGATGGGCTCCCAAATTGCTTTTGGGCACAGATGTATATGGCAAAACACTTGGAATTATTGGAGCAGGAAGAATAGGCAGAGCTGTTGCTAAAAGGGCAAAAGGATTCAATATGAAAGTCCTGTATTACAGCAGGAGAAGAAATGAAGAGATAGAAAGAGAGTGCAATGCAAAATTTGTCGATTTACATACTTTACTGAAAGAATCTGATTATGTCTCTCTTCAT
>JAPDJQ010000027.1 GCA_029259015.1 Thermoplasmatota archaeon
GTTGTAACTATTATTGCATAGCTTTCTTTTACAAGCTGGGCTATGCTAAGTGGCTCATCCCCTGTTCCAGGCGGTAAATCGATGACTAAAAAATCCAAATTTCCCCATTTTACATCTCCCAAAAATTGCTTTATTGCCGCCATTTTAAGAGGACCCCGCCATATAACTGGCATGTCCTTTTCAAGCATAAAAGCCAAAGATATTACTTTCAAATGAGGCATAGCTTTTATAGGCATTATCCCCTTTTCATCTCCATAAACTCTTTCATGTTCTATGCCCAACATTTTTGGAATATTGGGGCCATGTATATCTGCATCCAGCAAGCCAGTTTCATATCCTTTCATTGCAAGTGCAGCAGCTAAATTAACGGCTACAGTTGCTTTGCCAACGCCTCCTTTTCCACTCAAAATAGCTATTTTATGCTTTATGTTTTTCATATTCTCTTCTATTTTCTTCTCCAACTCCTTCATTCTTTCTGCCATTTCCATAGCTTGCTAAGCAAAGGACAATAATAAAATTTATGTTTAGGTTAGTCTTTCATATTCATGAATAAGATTGCATTTGCGGTTGCGCTGCTCATGGTAGCATCATTCATAGCATACAATTACAGTATAAATGCTGAGGATTTGCCCTCTGTGGTATATGTGGATGATGATTTCGATGCATCTGTAGAAGGATGGAATATCACCCATTTTAACAGCATACAGGAGGCAATAAATGCTGTTGCAGAAAATGGAGCCATTTATGTTTATGAAGGCGTATATTATGAGAACATAGTCATAAATAAAACATTGCAACTCATTGGAAAAAATAAGCCGAAAATAGAGGGAAAAATAATTGTGGAAGCAAATGGAAGTGCAATCAAAAATTTTGAAATAGCTGGTGATTTCACACAATCAGCAATATTGCTTAATGCTTCATCATGTTTAATTCAGGGATGCACCATTTATAATTTCAATTATGGAATAGAGATTATTTCTGATAACAATACAATAACAAAATGCAATTTCATAAACAATTCATATGGAATATATTCAACTGGCAACTCCAACCAAATTTACTTAAATAATTTCATTGAAAATGATGTAAGTGCATGCAATTCTGGCGTAAATATATGGTACAATGAGACAATGCAAAAAGGAAATTACTGGAGTGACTTTGACTCGCCAGCAGAAGGAGCATATGATAATGATAGCGATGGCATAGTTGATACATCATATAACATTCCGTGTGGTACAGGCGTTGATAATTATCCTCTGATAAATAATATTGATTTGTTCATTCCATCAATAAATATCTCCATTAATGGAAGCATGGGCAACAATGGATGGTTTGTGAGTAATGTAAGTGTAATGATAAATGCTTCTGATAATGAGACAGGCATAGCATATGTAAATTACAGTATAAATGGAGAATGGTATCAGAGTAGCAATGCTTCATTTAATTTCACGCTAGGAGAAGGAGAATACGAAATAGAATGCTATGCTGTTGATGGAAATGGAAATGCTGGAAGAATAGAAAAAATTGCTGTTGGGATAGATGTTACACCACCATCAATTTCCTATACTCTAAGTCCTCCTTCACCTAATGGCAATAATGGATGGTATACAAGCAACGTTGAGATTTCATTATATGCAAGTGATTCAACAAGTGGAATTGATGAACTAAATTACAAAATAGATGAGGCAGGATGGCAGGATTATGCAGGATTTTTCTCAGTAAATGTGGAAGGAAACTACACGGTATATTTCAGAGCAATAGATATTGCAGGAAATGAAAAAATATTGAATATAAGCTTGAAAATAGATAAAACCCCTCCAGCTATAAGCATTGTTCAGCCAGAGGGCGGTTTTGTGAAGCAAGAATATGAGATAATATGGAATGCAAGTGATGAAGTAGATGATAATCTAGATGGAAACACATCCATATTTTACTCCCCCGATAATGGCACAACATGGCAGGAGATTGCAACAGGAATAAATAATACTGGCTCATATATATGGAATTCTTATGGCTTTTCAGATTCTGCTGAAGCATTGATAAAGATAGTAGCTGAGGATGATGCAGGAAATGTCGGTGTGGCAATATCAAATCAATTTATTTTGGATAATACTCCGCCTCATATAACAATCAAGCAACCAGTCGGAGAAAAAGCCTATGGAAAAGATGAATATGGAAACATTCTGATTGAAATAGAATGGGAAGCGTATGATTCAATAGATGATGACTTAGATGGAAGCATAGACATACTGTATTATGACGGTTCTGCATGGTATGTGCTCGCTGAAAATTATGTTAATAGCGGAAGATATACAGTTAATGCAAAGGATTGGGAGGATGGAGATTATAAGATAAAAATATTGGCTGAGGATGATGCAGGAAATGTCGGTGTGGCAATATCAGCAAACTTCACCATTGATAAACAACCTCCTTCAATTTACATTTCAAAACCACTTACCGGCTATGTTTACATTAACTTATTTGGAAGAGAAATATTGCCTCCAATTCCTTTGCCTGTCTCACCTTATGACGTTGTTGTAATCGGCAAAATAACTGTGGAGGTTGCAACCGCAGATGCCCATTCTGGCGTACAGAGAATAGAGATGGAAGCAGATGGAAATGTATATCCAATATACAGTCCACCATATAAATGGGAATGGAATCCTTCTCTCGGAGTACATACTCTAAAGGCTACAGCATATGACAATGCTGGCAATTCAAGGAGCTATGAAATTGAAAAGGTGCTGTGCATTAATGTTTAAAGAATCTGGTCAAACTCATAATTTTCCCATTCTCTTTCATTTAAAACAATATCCAGTTCTATTGGAGTGAGTACAGGCTTTTCAAATTTATCCACATCATCTATTGCCACTCTAGGACAGGCTGTCGAAACATAGCAATCAAAGCCAAGATAATTCACCTTTTCATCAATATTATCCATCATGATGATGCATCCTTTTTTGCCTTTCTTTTCAATGAGCTTTAAAATTTTTCTGGCAAGTTGAAGGCGGCGCTGCCCGATTTTGTCTGTTACGATTATTCCATATTTCTCTGCTTCCATAGCTCTAGCTATTGCTGCATATCTCTGCTTTATTATTTTTGCTGCAGTATTGGTTATCTCTTCCCTCAATATTTCTTTGCTTATCGGGTTTGCTGCCACAACAGGCTTTTTTGTCGCAATATACAAGCCAACTGGATGAAATAAACCATCTCCTATAAAAAGAAAGGTGTCAATGACGGAAGCGATTTGCATGGCGGGCGTGAAATCACAGCCTAAAATCTGTCCATCATATTTGGTTCTCCTGCTTTTCCTGCCAATAAAAACCTCATATCCTCTCTTTTCAAGATATTCTTTACATTCCTCCAGCTTGTGAATGAAAGGAGTTATGCTAACAAGCCCTATTTTATTTCCTTCAATATATGGCAGAGCTTTTCCAATAAAATCTGCATTGAATTCATAAAATGCTTCAATGAAGGAAACCGGTGGCAAATATTTCCTCCTCAAGTAAGGCATTTCTGCCTCGCCAATACATATGATTCTATCTATGCCCTCAACTTTTCTGAAGTCACATGCTCCGTAGCACGAATCAGCAAGAAAAATTGCATCTATGCTATTCTCCTTCAAAAATTGTAAAATTTCATATCCATATGGCTGCAGGCCTTCCGGCATTTTAATTGCTATTCTTTTTCCTTTCCTTGCTTTCTGCAAAAGCTTTTTCTCATCTATCTCATAATATTTTAACTTCATCATCCACCGCTATGTTAACTAGAGTTGTTATTTTCATTCCTATTTTTTTCTCTATTTCTTCTTTTCTGCCTTTATTTATTGCAATAAATATACCTTTAATCACTACACCCATTTCCTTCAGTGTTTCAACAACAGCTACTAGTGTTCCCCCTGTACTAATGACATCATCAACTATGACAATTTCATCTCCCTTTTCCATACCATTTATGTAAAGCTTTGCCTCACCATATCCGGTTTTCTGCACAACTTCTCTTTCACCAGGCAGTCCATATTTTCTTTTTCTTATTATTGTGAATGGAATACCTGTTTTTACTGAAAGAAGAGATGCTATGGGAATTCCCATTGCCTCCATTGTCACTATTCTCTGGCATGCTGGCATTCTTTTTGCTATTTCTTCAACAACTTCATTCAGCAAAGATGGTTCAATATAAGGTATTCCATCTGTAATTGGGTGTACAATATAGTTGTAATCTCCTTTTTTCACAATAGGTGCTTTTTTTAGAGAGTTAATCAGCAATTTCATTTTATCACCTTCTCTAAATCCTCAACAAATTTATTAATCATTTCTCTGCTAACATGAGGCATAACAACAATTCTTATAATTCCATTCTCCTCATCAAATCCAACATACCATCTCCGCTCTTTAAGCTTCTCTGCCACTTCAAAAGCATTTTTTACTTTTATAGCTACAAGATTCAACTCTGGCTCAATATATTCAATGCCTGCCTTGTCCAGCAAATTTGTTAGCCAGCGGGTATTCTCCATGCATCTCCTTGCCACTTTTTCATATCCCTCATATCCCAAAAAATACATCACTGCATAGGCGGCTGCTGCAGCTGCTCCTGGACGGGTGCCTAGCAGCGTGGCCTGAAATTTTGTATGGGTGCATTTGCTCCTTACTTTAATTTCATCCAGCCATTTTTTATCGCGTAGCAGTAAAAAGCCACATGGTATACACGCCATGCCCATTTTGTGGGCATCCACGCTAATGCTGCTAATCTTAGCCCTAAAATCAATTATTTTTTTACTTACAAAAGGAACGACAAAGCCACCGAAGGCGGCGTCAACATGCATGAAAATGCCCTCATCATAACACAAATCAGCAATTTCTTCAATTTCATCAATATACCCAAAATTTGTGTTTCCGGCGATGGTGACGACACATGCAGTTTTTGGAGAGATGAGCTTTTTCACATCTCTTGTCTTCATAAAATGCTGACAGCCAACAACTTTTAATTTCACATTCAACAATGAAGCTGCTTTTTCAAAAGAAAAATGGGCCTGTTTTGGCAGGATAATTTCATTTTTATTGCTCAGTTTTTTAAAAATCCATAATGCTGTTATGTTGCTTTCTGTGCCACCGGAAGTAAGTAAGCCTGCATAATTAGGGGGAGCGTGCATTAGCTTCGCAATCCACTCTATGGCCTTATCTTCCAATTCCTTTGTCCCTTTAAAAAGTTCATAATCACCCAGATTTGTTTCAATAAACATCTCATATGCTTTTTTTGCTATCTCATGTGGGTCTGTGCACATTGATCCAAGTATTCTGTCAAAAGTTGCGTCTTTTTGCTTCGCTTTTTTCAGCTTTTCCATCACTTTTTCCATAAAATTTTATGGAAAATAGAATATAAGGATTTGGTTGTTGTTTATTAATCCACCACTTCCAGTTTAATCTCTTCTCCATTATAATCATATGCCTTCCAGGTATCATCCTCGTATGGATATGCTATTATAATATGCACTTTTCCCTGTTTCTGGAAAGTAAGTAAATCACCTTCAGATGGATTTGCGTTTCCGCTTGGATGTGAATGAACAGTGCCAACTATACTCCTATCAAAAGGTGCCATGTAAATGTTGAATGTAGCGTGTCTTCTTCCATAAACCATTTGTGGAAGTAAAACAAGCTCAGATATAACATCCCTTTTTTCCCCTACTGAAAGCAACGCCAGAAATTCATTGGGATGCAGCTCTTTTGCAGATTGTTTAATCATTTCTAGACAATCTCTCCTTATTGCTTTAATCTTCATTTTATCACAAACTTTTCGGGTATCTAAAGCTCAATTTTCTGTATATTTTTTTGTAAAAATTATCGTTTATTTTTATAAATCTTGCCTTCCTTTCAGATTTTACTATTTCAAGTTTCTGACTCGGCTTAAAATCATAAGTATGAATGCCGTCTAGTGCAATTTTTGCTGGTTTTTCAATTGTTATCTTCAATTTTTTATCAGAAGGTATAACCAAGGCAGAAGCAATATGCCGGAAAGGAGCTATTGGAGCTACAACAAATACTTCTAACGTTGGATCCACAACTGGGCCACCCACGCTTAATGCATAGCTTGTTGAACCCATAGGTGTTGAGATTATTAGTCCATCGCCATAAAATGACTGTGTCAACACACCATCCACATATAGCTTTACAAACAAAATTTTACCAACATTTGCTGTATGTATGGCAAGTTCATTTGCAGCATCTGGTAGCGTTTCTCTGCCCAGTTTTGCCTTCAATCTCATTCTCTCTTCCACATGATAATTTCCATTGATAATCTCTTTAATTGCCTGTTCCGCCTTTCTTGCCTCTATTTCTGTCAAAAAACCAATCCTTCCTGTGTTTATTGAAAAAATGGGCTTATCTGTATGCTGTAATGTCATTAAAATTGTTCCATCTCCCCCCACAATTATTATGGCATCTGCCCTTTCTCCAATCTCTTTAATTGAATGTCCCTTTTTCCCGAGATATTTTGCTATTTTATGTTCAAGAATTGCCTCCCCCAGCATTTCATAAACCTTTTTACCAACCAGAAAGGAATTTTCAGATGGTTTACAAATAAGCCCCCATCTCATAATAACGCCTCCATAATATTCTTGTCGGCAACAGCCAGCACGCTACTCCTTACTCTCAAATCAAATGGAACATTTAAAACTTCTCCATTTGCATTATATACTTCTCCCCCTGCTTCTCTAACTATCAAACAACCAGCTGCAAAGTCTGTTACACGCAAACTTTCCTGGGGCATAAAATAGGCGTGGGCTGCCCCACTTGCCACCAAACACATTTCTAAAGCTGCTGCGCCCATTGCTCTTATTGTATAGAAATTGACAAGTTTCCATGTTTTTTCATTGCCTGATTCTCCAAGCACGAGAACATAAATTATATCTGAAAAATCTCTGCTCACCTCAATCTTTCTTCCATTAAGATATGCTCCTTCGCCCTTAAAAGCTTCGTAAATATCTCCAGTTGGTACATTCTTGACAATGCCATATTCAACTCCTCTAACATCCCTTTTTCCTATTGCAATTGATATTG
>JAPDJQ010000071.1 GCA_029259015.1 Thermoplasmatota archaeon
GTTTCATCGTAAATTATACATGGAACTTTGGAGATGGAAGCATCGCATATGAACAGAATCCTGTACATAAATATGCATCAAGTGGAAACTACACCGTTATTTTAATAGTGAGGGATGATGACGGAGCCATCAATCTTACCCAAAAAATCATTAGTTTCGAAACCAATCCTCCAGTAACAGAATGTAATTTTGTCCCATCTCATCCAGATGGAGAAAATGGATGGTATGTTTCAGATGTAACTATATTTTTAAATGCAACAGATGAGACTGGAGTGAATATCACTTATTATAGAATTGATAATGGCAGCTGGAAGGAATATACAGGAGAATTCAATATTGCTCAGGAGGGAATACATGTCGTGTCCTTCTACTCAGTGGACTATCTAAAAAATGTCGAGGAAATAAAGCAGATAGAATTATTTATTGATAAAACACCTCCAGTGATGCACATGTTTATAATCCCCGCTACACCCGATGGATGGAACAACTGGTACACAGGGAATGTTACGATAATGCTGGCTGCTAAAGATAATTTATCCTCTCTCCAATATATCATGTACCAAATTAATGGAGGACATTGGCAATTTGCTGGAGATAATATTACGATTGTATTTCATGAAGGTGGCATATACTGCCTGAATTATTCAGCTGTGGATTATGCTGGTAATGAAGAAGAAACGAAAACTTACTGTTTCAAAATTGATAAAAATCCACCCATCACGGAAATCCAGTATAGTGTAATCAATGACAACATTTCAATAGCTCTTCTAGCAACAGATGATTTATCAGGTGTAAATGAAACAGAATATAGTATCGATAATAGCAGCTGGATTGTCTATGGCAGCCCATTTTTTATATCTCGTACAGAACATCATATCGTGCGCTATAGATCAGTAGATAATGCATCAAATGAGGAGGAAATAAAAATGCTTACTCTTAGACATCCATATGCCAACTTTAGCTGGGTCCCAGCAATACCCAATGTATCAGAAGAAATAGTTTTCATTGATGCATCATATGATGAGGATGGTTTCATCGTAAATTATACATGGAACTTTGGAGATGGAAGCATTGCATACGGAAGAAATGTAACTCATAGGTATGAGGAACATGGCATCTACACTGTAATATTGAGGGTTGTCGATGATGACGGCATGATAAATTTTTCCACAAAGCAAATAACAATAAATAGCATTCCAAAAGCAAACTTTTCTTGGATTCCATCTACCCCAAAAACAAAACAAATGATTATGTTTGATGCTAGTTCAAGCCATGATCTGGATGGCGAGATTGTTTTATATGAATGGGACTGGAATAATGATGGTATATATGATGAAGCAGAAAAGAGCCCCATTGCAAAGCACTCATGGGATGATAATGGAAATTATACTGTAGCCCTTAGAGTAATAGATAACAATAACGCATCAAATGTGAGCAAAAAAATGATTACGGTGGAAAACAGACCACCATCAGTAGATTTCTCGTTCAGTCCATTGAGCCCAGAGCCAGGAGAGGCAGTGTATTTCAGCAGTAACTGCTATGATATGGATGGCTATGTTATATCATATAACTGGAGCTTTGGAGACGATACTTTTTCCACTTTACCAAATCCGCCACATGTATATTCAAGTAGTGGCATCTATGTAATTACTCTTACCATCAAGGATGATGATGGTTCCACCAATATCACATCAAAAAGTATTAATGTCAATTCTCCTCCAGTAGCAAATTTTGTCTATATGCCAGCATATCCAGTGGATACAGATATCATAACATTTCTTGATTCTTCGATAGATTCAGACGGAAGCATAGTAAACTGGACATGGGACTTTGGAGATGGAAATATTAGTTATGGAAAAAACATTACCCATAAATACAAAGATGATGGGGTATATAATGTTACACTAACAATCATTGATGATGATGGAGCATGGGATAGTATCGAAAAGCAAATAGAAGTAGCAAATGCACCTCCTTTAGCTGATTTCACATGGCAGCCCCATATTCCAGAAAAAAATGAAATGGTATATTTCAATTCCACATCATATGATTTGGATGGTTTCATAGTCAACTACACTTGGGATTTTGGAGACGGAAATGTAAGTTATGAAAAAAACACTACTCATAAATATGCAGATGATGGAACATACAATGTAACGCTGACAATCATTGATGATGATGGTGCCGAGCATAGCATTTCCTATTTAATAGAGGTGAAAACAAAGAAGGAGACCTATGGGTTTGAATTAACTCTTATTATTGTTGCATTCCTCCTCATTTTATCTAGGAGAAAAATTATAAAATGACGCTCACAAATACAACTTGTAGGTTAATTTTATAAATTTGGCAGTATTAGTCGAATGGGGAGAAAAATGAAGATGAAAATATTTGTGTTGTTGGTGGCGCTTGCGTTTTTATTGAGCGGAGTCAATATGGCTGGCATGGAAAGTGTAAAAGAAAACAATTATTACAAGGAAAAGATAGAGGCACAGCAGAAATTTACAGGCGAAATATTATTTTCGAGAGCAGTTATAACTGAAAAAGAAAGCTATGTAGAAATAGCTGTAAAAGAGTGCAATGCATTTCTTATAAAGCCTGGCTATCCATTGTTGCCAAAACTGGTTAAGGCGGTGGAATTGCCATTTGGTGCAAAAAATATTGAAGTAAATGTTGTTATAGAAAATACAGAACAATACAAAATCTCCAAGCAAATCATCCCAGCTCCAGCAAGATATCGTCTTTCAGATGGAAAACTAGTGGGAGAGATAAAAAATGAAGAAGTATATGAAAGTTCAGAGCCATTTCCTCCAAAATGGTATGATTATCATATAGGCGTAGGCCTCAATAAAAATGGAGAGAGAGTCACACATCTGGCCATCAATATATATCCTGTAAGGTATATACCTGCAAAAGGAGAAGTATTGGCGGCTGAAAAGGCAAAAATTAGTATTAAGTATGAAGTGCCAGAGGAGAGCAGTTTTTCAGATGCTTACAAGCTGTTGATAATAGCTCCATCTGTCTTCGCCGATGATCTGGAGCCTCTTGTCGAACATAAAAATTCGATAGGTATACCCACAATACTAACGACAACAGAGGAAATTTACGCAGAATATAATGGTAGGGATGAACCAGAGAAAATAAAATATGCTATCAAGGACGCAATTGAGCAGTGGGGTGTAGAATATGTATTGCTCGTTGGAGGCTTAAAATCAGCTGTGTATGCTAAGCCAAAGGATAATACAAATGCAGGAGTAAAAGGATGGTATGTGCCAGTAAGATATTCAAATTGGAGATATTGGGAAGGGGATGATCCCGGGTTTATAACCGATTTGTATTATGCTGATATCTATAAATATGAGGATGGACAGCCTGTTTTTGACGACTGGGACAGCAATGGCAATGGCATATTTGCAGAGTATACAATGGCCAAGAAGGACGAACTCGATTTATATCCAGATGTATATCTCGGCAGGCTTGCATGCAGAAGTGAGAAAGAAGTCAGAGATATGGTGAGTAAAATAATCGCGTATGAAAGCAATGACAAAAGTAGCTGGTTCTACAGAATGATTGGAGTTACAGGAGACGGCTTCCTTGATCAACAGGATTTAAACATAACATGGGATGTAAATAATGTTCCAGATGGGGAATATACACTGTATGCACAGAGCTTTAATGACGAAGGTGAAGCCGGGCCAATAGATATAACTCATTTTACTGTAGACCATAATGCAGAAACAAAATTGACATTCAATCACGATGACTATTTAATTCCCGAGTTACAGAATGGTTATCCTGCTCCGCCCATAGCTAAAATTGTTTCCATCTCTGAAGGCGATGTTGTTGGCAAGGATGATTATACTTACTCTCCTTCCGAAAGAGAAGCGTATCTGAATTCTTATTTGCACTGGGCAGACGTGGAATATATAGATGGCATTCTTTATATCAGAGGCAAATCATATGATCCAAAACTTTATGGAGACTATACCAACATACATGTATGGATTGAAAACAGCAATGGTGAAGTGGTATTTAAAGCATGGAGAAATAATACGCTGCAAATTGCGGAAGGCGACTGGACGGTAGGGGAAAAAATTCTTCATGGAAGGGGAGGAGCATTTTATTACATGCCAGATAGCTTTGAAAAAATATTTCTTTCCACAGCCAATGGCAATTTTACTGGAAAGCAAGACGTTGTCAACGCTTTAAGTCAGGGAGCTGGCTTTGCATTCTTCTCTGGGCATGGAAGCCCTGGAATATGGGCAAATCATTATCCAGGTATACCAGGCAATAGACAGCATGCAGAAGTAGTAGGCTTATCCGTCAGCGATTTATATGGGCCACCATATTTCCCGATGGATAAAATAGCAAATGAAGGAAAGCCATTTATATGTGTTGTAGGTGGTTGCCACAACAGCCAGTTCAATGTTTCAGCCGTTTTAACTGCCATTGACTGGTTTAACAAGAGGTATATGAACACATTTGGCTACCCTGTTCCAGAATGCTGGAGCTGGTATCTTACCAAGCAGCCAAACAAAGGAGCGATA
This sequence comes from Thermoplasmatota archaeon, assembly GCA_029259015.1. GTDB lineage: Archaea > Thermoplasmatota > E2 > UBA202 > JdFR-43 > JdFR-43. Next base: position 4,545 of record JAPDJQ010000071.1, read on the forward strand.
GCATCTATTGGCAATACTGGGTATGGCTATGGAAATCTTGGTGAGTGGTGTGTTGTTGGAGGCGTTGATAACTGGATCACAACGGAATTCTTTAGAGTATATGCAGAGGAAGCCCCACCTGTTTTAGGAAATGTTTATGCGGGAGCAATAAGCAATTACATAACTCATTTCCATGAGTTTGTGCTGCCGGGTATAGACGATGGATGGGATCCAGCAGACTTAAAAACAGTGGAGCAATGGGTTTTGCTTGGTGATCCCAGCTTGCAACTTCTCCCTCCCTCTTAAATTTTATTGAGAAAGCCTTTTTCTTTCTTGCACCATTTCTCTTATCCACTTAATAACATTTTTCTTTTCACTATAGCTTGGCTTCTTCAACCAGCCTTTAAATACGCCACTCTTAATCAATGAGCCCGAAACTTTTTCCTCTAACGGTTTTAGATAATGGTTCTTAACATGTCTCTCTGTAAAGTGCCCAAAAAGCTTTGCTAGACAGACAACGAATATAGCAACTTTCTTACCCTTAAATTTATCCTTATTTTCAGATAGAAAATTAACTACGCTTTTCAGAGGTTTTTCCCAGTATATAGGTGAGCCAATAATAAAGAAATCATAATCGAAATTATCCACTCTGTCGACTTTTTTTAAGTCCGCCGATATCCCGGCACCCATTAATCCCTCTTTCATCCATTCTACAATCCGCTCTGTTGATCCTCTTTTAGTGTCATAAATTATACATACTTTCAATTTTTCCCTCATAAAATTTTGTTATACTTCATAACCCATTTCTGCCAGTTTTTCTGGCAAATATACATCTGTTACATAATCCAAGCCATATTTTGCCAGAGCCTGCTGTTCTGCCTTCTTCTTTATTTCGAGCTGCAATTTTATTTCATTTATCCAAAAGTCATCCTGAAAGCGTGGATCACTGAGTTCTGATTGTAGGGCAGCAATATCTTCTTTGCTTAAATCATCAGAGGGTAATTCATAATTCAGTATATCGGATGGAGTTACGCCGAGGAATTGAGCAGATGGTGTTGCCAGATATTCAGAGATGTGAGCTGTTTTGATTGCCCCATAAGCGACAGAGGCGTAAATACGGTAGCTCCATGGATCACCATCTGTAAAAACAATAACTGGGAGATTTAATTCTTCATTTAATCTTTTGATGAAGCGCCTTGTACTTCTTGCTGGTTGCCCTTTTAGATGGACGAGTATGGCATTACTTTTTTCATCAAATCTGTTTTCTACTAGCCTGTCAAACATACCTCCTGTTTCAACAGCTATAACTTTATCTGCATTTACTTTTACAAAGCGAAGCTTTTCCTTCTCCACGTTATATGGAATGCTGTATCCAGCATCACCAACATCGTCCTGGCAATGAATGCGACGCTTTTCCCCTTTTCTTGTAACTTCTTCTATCACAATGTCTCCTATAACGCGTGCGCCATCTTCTTCGGGGCGCAATTTAAAATCTTCTCTCAGCTTTTTTGTTATTATCTCCAAATCTTCTGCCAGTTTATCTGATTCATCCTGACTGTTAAACTTTGCCTCTCCCCATCCTTCGGAAATATAATAAAGCTCTCTGAGTGTCGAAGATTTATTGTTTTCAATCATCTCTTTAATAAAATCAATTACATAGATGGTGCGCAAAAGCATATAGGCACCCGATAAAGAAACTGCACTTCTGGTAATATTTTGTTTTCCATATTTCCATACTCTGTATCTCTCATCAAATACTATGTTTGATTTTGTTCTTGCTGGTAACTCTAGAGAAGGAATCCTTCCATTTACCAAATCATTATAAATCTTTTCTGCTACCTTTTTCAATTCCTTTACTGTACTCATTCTTCACCCTCCCATTTCTCTGCTCCAACAATATTTACTGGATCTATGCCCAGCACATATAAACCATTTTCATCAAAGTCCTCGCCATCAAGTTTTAGTTTAAATGAATATTCTGCTTTTTCAGAGGGTTTTAAGTTCACACTCCATTTTATAACCTTGCTCCTTATTTCCATTGGCTTTGGTTTAACCTCAACAATCTTTTCTTTATCTGGAATCTCAGCATATAATATGAATTTCTGTGGTTTCCTCTTATAATTTATTATTCTTATTTTGCTCTCTGCTATGCCATCTTTGCTTACAATCTCATCATCAATCCATATAATATTCATAATCTGGCTTATCACATCATCTATTGGAGGAGTTGGCTTATTCAGCATTTCTGCAGTTTTTCTGGCAAGCTCTGGCAGTATCTTTGATATCAGTAAAAATTTACTCTTTGCCTTTTCCTTTTTTGCTTTCTTTGATAGATGCGTTTTCATCCTTCTGGCACACTGTTGCAAGGAAAGCCGTATTTCCTTTTCAATTTCTTCAACATGAGCTATTGCCTCTTTTGATTCTGAAGTGAAAGGAATATTTACAGAGGCAACATGAACAAGTATAATAGCTGGACAA
>JAPDJQ010000122.1 GCA_029259015.1 Thermoplasmatota archaeon
TAAGGAAAGCCATGGAATAAAGACAATTATAGTTGGCTTAAATGAAATTTATGGAGGCAAGTATTTTGCCAGCCAAGGAAGGGATGATGCAGAGAAGATAAAATACTTCATTAAAGATGCAATAGAGGAATGGGGCATCAAATATGTTATGCTCGTAGGAGATGCTGAGATAATGCCTGTCAGATATGCAACAACAGGCATAGAGGATGTTCCTGAAGTTCCTTCTGATTTATACTTTGCAGATATATATTATTCAAATGGTTCATTCTCTTCATGGGATCTGGACGGGGACAAAAAATATGGAGAAAGAAAAGAAGATAAGCCAGATTTATATCCAGATGTCTATATTGGAAGGTTACCTGCAAGCAATGAAAATGAGGTTAAATTGCTTGTTAATAAAATCATAAACTACGAAACACCACCAATGAAAGCGTTGATGGTTGGCGTGGAGTTATTCTGGGACACTGATAACAGAGAAGGAGAGTATTTGAAAGAAGAGATAGGCAATGAGCTTAACATTGAAGTCATCAAATTATATGAAACAGATGGCTATGCCAAAGATGGAAATGCAACGCCGGAGGAAATTGCCGAGTATATTAACAAAGGAGTAATGCTAGTTAATTTTGCTTCCCATGGCAACCCCGGCGGAATGGGGTGGGAAAGTGGACATTTTTATACGAGCGATTTGTCCTTACTTCACAATTCCTATTTGCCGGTGGTTTTTGCAATGGCATGCTCAACAAATGAGTTTGACACCACAGATTGCCTTGGCGAGGAATTTTTATTGTGTCAGAATGGAGGGGCTATAGCATATGCAGGCAGCAGCAGGGTGGCGTTTGTTTACCTGGGAAAGAGCATAAAATCAGGGCTAAGCGGGTACTTGGATAAAGCATTTTTCAAAGCATATTATGATGGGAGCATAACAACAGGGGAAATTTTTGCAATGGCAAAGATTGATTATCTCACAAGAATACCATTCAGAAACGACCATGATGTATTAACATTGACGGAATACAATATAATGGGAGATCCTTCTATAACTCTGCCTGTAATGCCATTAACTACAAAGGCGCATGTGAGCCAAGAAGTATCAAATACAACAATAAAAATATGGGCTGAAACAACAGAAGATAATGTAAGCATAGATTTATATTACAGGAAAAAATCGATTTTTGGAGGAAGGTGGTATTTATATGGAAGCAAGGATGAGGAACCATATGAATGGGAATTTTTACCAGATGAAGATGGATACTATGAGTTTTATACTGTTATGAAAAAAGGAAATTATACGGAGAATTCACCTGATGTAGCAGATGCTTATTGCTTGTTTGATTTTTCATCACCAACAATAAATATAACGAAGCCCAACGGCGGAGGAATTTATATTTTCAATAAGGAAGTTTTTTCACTGCCTGTAAATTTTGCTGTAGTTATTGGAAAAATTGATATTATGGCAGATGGCAATGCAAGATATGTGGAATTTTATGTAGATGATGAGCTAAAGTATACAGATTATGATATGCCATATGAGTGGCAATGGAATGAATTTGCCATAGGCAGACACGAGATAAAAGTAGTTGCATATAATGCTCTAGGAGCAAAAGCAGAGGAAAAAGTGAATGTATGGGCTGTGATATTATGAAAAAGCCAGGTATAGCTGTGGATGGCGTGCTGATAAAGGGCAATAAAATACTCCTGATAAAAAGAAAAAATGAGCCGTTTAAGGGCAAATGGGCACTGCCAGGTGGCTTTGTTGAATATGGCGAGAAGGTAGAAGAAGCTGTGCTGCGAGAATTTGAGGAGGAAGTTGGCATCAAGGCGAGAATAAAAAAACTGCTTGGAGTTTATTCCGATCCAGCAAGAGATCCAAGAGGTCATATAATTTCCATTGTTTTTCTGCTTGAAGCAGAAGGTGAGCCAAAGGCAGGAGATGACGCAGCAGATGCAAAATTTTTCAGTCTAGATAAACTGCCGCCATTGGCATTTGACCATGAAAAAATAATAAGAGATGCAGTAAGAGCTATGGACTAGGTTTTTCTGTGTTTTGTATAGGCTGCAATAACAATGGCTACAAAAATCAGAGAAATTTCCCACGCTGGTATGCCCTTCTTTTCTTCCTTTTCTTTCTCATATGCTTCATATGTTATTATCAGATGCGGCCTATTCTCCGCATTTTCTTTTGAATAGAAGAATGCATAAGGTATATCGGTGGAACCCCAGGTGTTATCATCTTTAATTATCCATCCATAGTTTGTTCCATCATTCAAAATTTTTTCAACATCCTTTTTAACATCCCATGACATCCATGCTCCTTCCTCGGAAGGAATTATTGCTGAAGAAGTTTTTGTAGAAGCGTAACTAGGCTTATTATTCCAGGTAACGCTTTCCTCATTCCAGTCACTTTCGATTCTATATACATTCAGCCCTCTTCCAGCAGGATTATTATCTTTCCATTTGTAATAATAGAGTTTTAGTTCCGCTGAAATAATTGTGGCGTTTTTGGGTATAGACGATAAATCAAATTTTAGTAAAGAATCTATTTCCCATCCTCCTCCAAATAAACCCTGTCCATTCCTTACTTCCAAAGACTTTGATCCTCCATAATTATTGGAGGCAAAAAATTCATCTATTTTTGTATCATCTGTTGGGTATAATGTAACAGTTTTTTCAGTATCAGCTGTTACGCTAAAAGCAACAAAACACAGCAGAATGAATATAGCACACCATCTCATTTTTCACCTCCCCAATATTTTATAAATTTTTCATATAAAAATTTTGTTCATGCTTTTCATTCCCGTGAAACATTCTAGTTAAATTTTTAAATAAATAACTATATAAAATTGGGGAGGAAAATGGCTGTTAACAGATTAAAATTAACTCCCATAGTTTTACTAATCATTTTGTTATCTGCTCTCTCGTTTTTTTCTGCAGAAAAGGTTTCTGCAGATGGCAGAATATGGTATGTAGGAGGGAGTGGAGAAGGAAATTTTTCCAGTATACAGGATGCAATAAAGTATGCAAAGCATGGTGATACGATATTTGTTTACAGTGGCGTATATTGCGAGGACATAAGAGTGTATAAAAAATTAAAAATTATTGGAGAAAATGTGAGTAGCACGATAATAAGAGGAACAGAGATTGCAGTTAAAATAATAGCTCAGGATGTTTTGTTATATAATTTTACGATCGAAACCAAAACAAAGAATGAGACAGTTGCGATACTCATGGAAGGCCCTTATTGTAAGATCAAGAACTGCATCATAAAGAATAGCGAGAAAGGATTACAGATAAAAGGCAAGAATAACGAAATTACGAACTGTTATATTGTTAACAATACATACGGCATACACATTGAAGGTAATTATATTTCTATAAAGAAAAATGTTTTTAGAAATAATACACATTGTGATATCCTACTTCATGCTTTCTCAATTTATGGTCCTGTGCCGCAGCCCAGAGAGAATAAGATAGATGGGAACGAATTTATTGATGGTGGCGGAATATTTATTGTGGAGACAAGGAGAAACAAAATTTGCAACAATTCGTTTGTTAATGATGGTATTGTGATATTGTATTTTAATATGAGTAATCTGGATGAGATAGAAAATAACACTGTAAATGGAAAACCCTTTTATTTTATTCTTAACGAAAATAATATCCGCCTTGAAGATGCAGGGGCCATTATTCTGATAAATTGTAGCAACATAACAGTGGAATATGCAAATTTGAGCAGAACATGTGCCGCCCTGACAATGGTTAAATGCAGAAATATTTTGATAAATTCCTGCAAATTTTATGGGGACAAAATAGCAATCTATCTGAAAAATTCCCGTGATAACATAATCTACAATAATGAATTTTCATTCAATCGAGACTGCATAATTTTTTCAGGAGATAAATACAAAAATGTCGATAATATAGTGAAGAATAATAGATTCATTAATAACGAAGTGGGCCTCTATTTCTTCTTAGGCAACAGTAATATTATATCAAGAAATAATTTTTCACATAATAAAAAGGCTGTGGAGCTTACAGCATGTTATTGCGTAGATGGACATTCAGATTACAATATATTTACGCATAATCTATTTTATGACAATAAGGTTGGTATAGTTTTTTATGATTCTGTGGAAAGTGTGGTAGAAAATAATGTTATGAGAAAAAATAGAAAGGCAATTGTTGCTCATGCCACATATAAAACAACGGTTAAGAACAATGTTTTTGAAGAAAATATCATTGCCTACTCAGGACGCTATAACTGGGATGGCATCATAGAATACAATGTATTTTCAGGTAATGAAGAAGGAGTGAGTGGGTTATTTTTCAGTTTTTCTATCAGATATAATGAATTTATTTACAATGAAAAAGGCATAAATTTTTATGGAGTAGATAATATGGCACCAGAAAACAACAGTGTATGCTATAATAGGTTCATTAACAACAATCTTTCAGCAGTTAACAATGGCACCAATTTCTGGGATGATGGATTTATTGGAAACTACTGGAGCGATTATGAAGGAGATGATAAAGATGGAGATGGAATAGGCGATGAACCATATTTAATTTCTGGGGAAGGAGTTGACAGATGCCCAATGATGCAACAATATGAACATTTTCTGCTGGTGAAAAAACCAAGAGAAGGCTATCTATACATTTTTGATAGAGGCATTTTACCAGTTGGTACAAAAAGAGCCCTGGTTATTGGAGATATAACCATAGCTGGATCTGCCATGGGAATTAATTCAATATATGCAATGGATGAAAATGATGAAGGGATTTTTTATACAAAGAAAATGCCCTTCGAATATAAATGGGGTTTAACAACAGGATTTCATACCCTTACTATCCAAGCTTTTTACAAATACGATATTGTATGCACAAAAGAAATTGAAATTTTTGCCATCAGTTAATTTATTATTTTGCAGTATCATTACCAACATGGAATGCAGAAAAGAAGAGAATTTGAAGAATTGCCCATGCACTTGGGAGCCATGTGACAAGAAAGGCATATGCTGCCAATGCATAAAATATCATTTGAGCCATAATGAAATGCCAGCATGCTTTTTCCCACCAGATGTGGAGAGAACATATGACAGAAGCATCAAGAAATTCATAGAAATTTACGGAAAGAGATAGCTATATCTCTACCCTTTTTCCTGCCTCATTTCTCTTCCATTTTCCAAAATCCTTTATTTTTGCCAATATGCTGCTATCAAAAACTGGGCCATCTTTGCAAACATGATAGCCATCTATAGCACATGAATCACATATTCCAACGCCGCATTTCATATATCTTTCCAGGCTCGCCTGCATTTGCACATTCTTTTCCATACTTAAATCAAGCACCTTTTTCATCATTATCTCTGGCCCACAGGTATAAACAATGTCGAATTCCTCCTTTTCCATAATTTCTCTTGCCAAATCCGAAGCAAATCCTTTGAAACCAAAGCTTCCATCATCAGTTGAGATATGAAGGCTGGAAATTTCTTCCAGTTCATCACTGAATAAAAGAAGCTCTTTTGTTCTTGCTCCCAGCACAACATGCTTTTCTCCTTCATATTTTTTTATTAGAGGCAGCAACGGTGCTATGCCAGTGCCACCTGCAATGAATAATGCTTTCCTGCCAACAATTTCAAATCCTTTTCCATATGGTCCTCTTATGCCAACTTTATCTCCTTCCTTCATGTTGTGCAGTGCTTCTGTCGCTTCCCCAACTTTCTCAACTGTTATGGCTATTTCTTTGCCAATATAACTCAAAGACATTGGAATTTCATCTATGCCAGGAATCCATATCATGACAAATTGTCCAGCTGTAGCTTTCATTTCCAGATCAAAAAAGAAGGTTTTGTGAATGCTGTTATGCTCAATAATTTTCTTAATTTCGCAAATTTGCATAAAAGGAAAGTGAATTTTATATATTAAAAGATTTACTGTATGAATTTTATACTCTGTATTTGGTGTATAAAGTTCACTTTTATGAATATGCTAAATCTACCGCATTTATTTTTGGTTTTGTTCTCTCTTCCAATCCCTGCAATATCATGTATAGTGTTTCACGATCGATTTCACCATCCAAATATCTCTGGATTGCTAACTTCTTGTAGTGTTGCTCTTCTCCGCTTACTCTGAATCTATTCGGTACAGTTAGTTCAGTATCTCCTGAGAATACTTCATCATAAGCTTTCCTTATTCTGTCTGGTACATGCTGAATATACTCCATCAGTACCTTTATATCTCTATGTCCCGATTGAGCTTGAATTTCTCTTGGGGATAATCCTGCTTCGGCCATATGTGTAATCATGGTAATTCTGAATTTGTGGGGATATACTGGTTTCTCTATTCCTGCTCTTGCAGCATATTCTTTAACTATCTTATGTACATAGGTAGTGGATATCCTTGTTCCTCTCGATGAGATAAATACCGCTTTTTCATGCCCTTTCTTTGGTTTTGGTCTCACCAACAACCATTTCTTCAATGCCATTGCACAATCTCTTGATATATTTACTACTCTCCTTCTATCTCCTTTTCCATGCCTTATTGTTATTTGCAATCTATTGAAGTCAATATCTTCTATATTTAGATTGATTAATTCACTCTTTCTGATGCCACTATAGTAGAGTGTTTTCAGTATTGCCTCAGCTAATGGGTTATCACTCGCTTCCCTGAATATCGCTTCAATCTCTTCTTTTGTTAATGCTGTTTTATCTCTATCTGCAGAATGCACTCTTGCCATCTTTATATTCAATCCTTTTCCCATAAAGTCATTCAATAATTTTCTGAGATTAGCGGTTATTGGCACTAATGAATTCCTGCTATATTTCTCCTTGCAATAAAGGATATATTCGTTTACTATTTCCTGATCAACTTCCTCTATGGATATCTCCTTATCATCTAGCCATTCCAGGAATTTTTTGGTAAAATGCACCTTGTTTCTTAT
>JAPDJQ010000116.1 GCA_029259015.1 Thermoplasmatota archaeon
CAACAACAGCAACATCATGTACATCTAAGCTTCTGGTTGTTAAGGCTGGAGTTTCTGGATCGCCAAGCAGATTAATTTCATAATAGCACCATCTGTAAACATCGCTGTCTGCTGCGTCGCTTGCATAGTATTCTTTGGCGAATTGCATCATTTTGCCCAAGTTTTGTGTACCTGCAACGAATAATTCATAGAAGTGTCTCTGCATAAACTCGCCAGAATATTTATTTGCATCGCCTGTACTATACCATCCATAACGGGAATTCATTATAACAGCAGATGCTCCTCCATTTGCATATTTTATAAATTCTTCTGCCAAGCAATCGCTGTAATCAAAGGCTCCAGAGTAACATGCTATAGAGATATGTATTGGATAGAATGTATTATTTAATAAGGGCACATCATCATTATACCACACATAACTTCCACCATTTTCATAGTTTATGTAATAAAGATTGTCATCTCCATGTCCGCAATGCTGGAATATCAATGGACCATTGGCAAAAGCAGCCACCCATTTATCATGTGTAACTGTTTCATATTCCTCATAAAGCCTATAGATGGTATATTCTGCAGGAACCCACTGGGCGCATGCTTCAGGCACAGCTGTGGAATCTGGATCATTTCCTCTATCCAGACGAGATTGGTGAAGTTGTACTATCTGTGGTTTAGTTGCAGTTTCAAATGAAATGACTTTATCAATAAATGTATCTACTTCTGTCACAGTATTGACGGGGGCTCTTCCAACATATACTTCTGCATACCAGTCTGGGTTGTCTTCTAGCTCGCCCCAATAGCTATCTCCATCATCATTCCAGGTTCCATCTAAACCGGCGTAATACAAATCAGCAGGTATATATCCAGTTGTTGGAGGTGCCGTCCACACCTTTACATAAAACTTCCTGCAAGGTATTATCTCAACATCCCCTCCAAGCAAGACATATTCTGTTCCCCAGTTCAAATACGCATCTTTTATGAAGTTTCTTATTTGCTCTGCCAAATCCTCTCCTGCATAATTGTTTTGGATATATGTCAAGTTAACTATGGTTGCAGTAATGAAATTGCTCTTGTAGTCCACTAATTGCTGGAAAGCACTTTCCAAGCTTGCATCTGTTATTATTACATACTGATAGTTTCCAGGCGATAATGCCAAAGATAATGCATCTGTGTCTGCAGCCTTATATGTTGTTACTGCCGAAGGATTATCCACTTTTCTTGCCGCCAGTTGATAATCCTCTTCTGTTCCTCTAAACAGAGGAGATATTTCTCCATCTTTTGTTTCCACTTTAATCTTCATTTCTGGATAATATAACAGCTCTCCTTCTCCCGGCAGGTATTTTACAGGGTATAGATGCATATTAAGTATCTTGAAACCTCTCAAATCCCCAGTATCCACTACTTCGTATGGTTTATCTGGATATTCCTTACATTCTAATTTCTTGATTTCCACATTTTCTTTCTTTATCGGAGTTGCCAGAGCATCGCTAAATTTTACAGGCATACCACCGTGTTTCAATTTAACATTATTTTTCAACATCACTGGCTCTCCATATATTACTTTAATATCTTTCACGTCCTTTCCAGCAGGCAGCAAAATACTCACTTTCTTGTATGGTATTACCGGCTCCCCCTCTTTTTCCCTCAGTTCACAACCCGTTATCTTCACAATGCTTTCTCCGTTTAACTCTTCAATCGTTGGCATATCAAATCTATATGTTAAAACAATGGCATCATTGGACTCGTTGGTACTCTTGTTTTTCAGGAAAAGATTTGCTTGTGTTGCAGTTGTTGTAATGCTAACAATTAGCACAAAAACCAATATTTTTTTCCATCCTTTCATTTTATAGCCTCCAAAAGTTAAATGAATTTAGTATATAAAAATTTATTTGAAACAATATTATATCACATTACAAAACTGAGATATCCATAATTTATTGGGAATATGAATCATGAAAACTCATTTCTATAGCATGAATTGAAGAAATATTGCAGTAATTGCACTCATTTTCTTATTAAAGTCGCATGGCCTTTTCTCCGACTGTACATAATTTCATTGAATAGAAAGAATAAAAAAGAAATACAAAAAAATGTTATTGAAATGATGAGAGCATTTATTGCAATAGATGTTGAAATGAATGATAAAATAGAGGAAATATATAATTTGCTTAAAAAAACAAAGGCTAAATTGAAAATGGTTGAGCCCCAAAATATACACTTGACAATAAAATTTTTGGGAGAAATTGATGAAAAAACTGCTGAAAAAGTTAAGGAGGAATTGCATGAAGCAGTGAGAGAAATAGAGCCTTTTAAAGCCATGCTTAAAGGAACTGGCGTTTTTCCTGGAAAAAATCACATAAGAGTGATATGGATTGGTTTTCATGATGAAGGAGAAACATTGAAGCTATCGCAAGTCATTGATGAAAAATTAACAAAATATGGTTTCAAAAAAGAAAAAAGTTATAAGCCTCATGTCACAATAGCAAGGATGAAAAGCAGAGAAGGAAAGGAAGAGATATTGAAGATAGTCGAAGAAAATAAAGATAAGATTTTTGGAGAAATGGAATGTAATGAGATAAAATTAAAACAGAGCATCTTGACCCCAAAAGGACCAATATATAAGGATGTAGAGGTTGTAAAATTATGAAAGAAATTTTGGATGAAGTTCTGAATAGAATTGTACCTTCTAAAGAGGAGGAACAGAAATTAATGGAGATAATCAAAGAAATTGAAGATAAAATAAATGAAAAAATACCATCTGATGCAATATGCATGCTCGTTGGTTCTGTGGCAAAGGGAACATATCTGCGTCATTCTCTCGATATAGATTTTTTTGTTCTTTTCCCAGCAAAGTATAAAAAAGATGAGATGGCAAATATTACCATTTCTATAGGAAAAGAAATACTGGATGAATGGACGGTTCAATTTGCTGAGCACCCTTATATTAGAGGTTTCTATAAGGGATATCAAGTTGACATTGTTCCATGTTATAAAGTGAGAGATGCAAAAGAGAAAATAAGTGCAGTGGATAGGACACCCTTTCATACAGAATACATAATAAAAAATCTTAAAGAGGAAATGAAGAACGAAGTAAGGCTTTTAAAACAATTTTTAAAGGGAATAGGTTGTTATGGAGCAGAGGCAAAAATAGAAGGATTTTCTGGCTATCTTGCAGAACTTTTGATTCTCAAGTATGAAACTTTTCTGAATGTCTTGAAAGAATCGCAAAAATGGAGAGGAAAAGTTATTATTTCTCTAAATGGAATAGATAAAGAATTTGAGGAGGATTTTGTTTTCGTTGACCCTGTCGATCCTTCCAGAAATGTGGCGGCAGCTCTTTCGAAAGAGAAACTGAAATTTTTTATATTTGCTGCAGGAGAGTTCATGAAAAATCCAAAAATAACATTTTTCTTTCCAAACAAACCTCCTTCTCTGGATGAAAAAACACTGAGAAAAAAACTGGAAAATTTTATCGGAATCTGCTTTAAAAAGCCAAATATCGTTGATGATATACTTTATCCGCAGCTAAAAAAGGCAGCAGCCAGCCTAGAAAATTTGTTGAAACAGAATGATTTTAAGGTTGTAAAAAAAGCATGGTATGCAAACGATGAGGCTTTTGTTGCTCTCCAGCTGGAAGAAAAAAATCTGCCAGAAATAAAGGTTCATATTGGACCTCCGCTGCATGAAAAAAGACATGTTGAAGCATTCTTAAAAAGATGGAAAAATAATGAAATGGCAGTGGGAGAGCCATTTGTAAAGGATGGAAGAATGATGGTAAAAATAAAAAGGAAATATGTGAATGCATCTAATCTAATCAAAGATTGCCTTGCTGAAATAAATTTAGGAAAAAACCTGAATGAAATTAAGAATGAAATGAAAATTTGTAATGGCGAATATCTAATTAAGTTTAAAGATTACTGGGATGAATATTTCTGCGAAAAATATCCATGGGAAAGATAATCATATAAGCCCGGCTTTCTGGAGGAGAAGTAAATCTTCTGTTGATAACTTTTCTCCTTTCTTGAATCTCTGATATATTTCATCTGCTTTTCTCATAATTGCATCTTTTTCTTTTTCTTTCTCCATCTTCTTTTCTTTCTGTTTTATCTCTTTTATTTTCTCTTCAATCTCCCTTATTTTCTTTATATATGTAATGAAGTCTCTGTGAGCCTTGTCAGCATTCAAACGATTCATTATATACTCTCTTTCAATTTTTTTAAGTTCTTTTCTTAGCTCATGTGCTTTTTTAAAACATTCAATCATTTCCATATGCTCTTTCTGGGCTTTCTCTGCCAGCTCCCTTACCTTTTGATGTTCTTTATCGCTTTTTATTTTCAAATCCTCCTCTTTTTTAACAAATTCTCTCAACTCTTCATTACTTTCCAAAATTTTTTCTCTTTCCCTAATTTCCTTATTAATTTTTGCGAGCTGTTCAATCAATTCCTCCTCCTCTCTTTTACTCAGTTGCTGCGTCATCTGCTTAAATTCTAAAGCGTCTCTTTTGCGTATCAAAACTTCCAGAGGAGGACCTTTTGGAAAATATTTTTTCTTGAGTTCTTCCACTTTCTTTCTTATTTTATCATATTCTTCATTAAGTTCGCTTCTTTTTTTCTTCGCCCTAGCCACGTTCCTGTTTATCTCATCTCTTTTTTCCTTATGCATGAGACCTTCTTTCCTATATTTATTAATCTCTTCTATCAGCTCTTTCTTTCTCTTTTTCAATTCATTTGTAATCTTGTTTAATCTCTCTCTTGCCTCTTTCGCCTCATATAGTTTTCTCTTCAATTCTTTTTTCTGTTCTTCCAAGACAACAATATCAATATCCATCTTATGTTTAAATTGGGTTTTTTATTAAAAAATTTCGCTATTCGTATATCTTTCCTTCAGTTACAATATGCTTAACAACATTTTCCACTCTTGTAACAGCCTGCTTTGTTATCTCAAGCTTTCTGCGTAATGATGGATCTGCATTTGGTATGGATAAGTCGAGATATCCCTTTGCTATGCACAATGGATTAAAGAAATAATGAGATATTTCTTCCAAAAACTTCCTTTCTCTTTCCAGTGCTTTCTGCATTTTCTCATTTGCTTCTTTTATTTTCTCCTCCATCTCCTTTCTCTTTGTTATATCAATTGCATTTATAAGTTTGGATTTCCCATTATACTTTATTTTGCAACACCCCATTTCAAGCCATTTTATATTTCCATCCTTATCAAAAAATTTTATCTGAGGAACTTTTCCCTTAAATAAATCATCCAGTTTATCAGCATCTTCTGGATGTACCAAATCAAAAAATAAATCTTTTAATTCCTCACCTTTATAGCCCAGAATTTCTTCCATTCTTTTGTTCACATACAGAATTTTATTTCTTTTCATGACAATTATACCGATCAAAGCATTCTCACATACAGTCCTATACCTCTCTTCTGAATCTTTGAGAGCATTTTCAGCCATGATTTTTTCCGTCACATCCTCTATAGTAATTATCCCTCCTTTACTTATAATAATTTTTCTGATTTTGTAATATTTCTTGCCTATTTTATGCAGTGTCTTTTCATCTGCAATGAATTTTTTAATGGTTTCTTCCTTAATATCAGATGCAAACTTGTTCTTGTATAAAATCTCACCTTTATTGTCTATGAAGATAATTCCTACAGGAATGTTATCCAAGATTATCTCTATTTCTCTAATGTTCCCATCCCCCTTTATGGAAAAAAATAATCTATATAAATCTTTCTAAATATGGTTTAGCCGAGCCATTTTATAATATCTGCCATAGGATTTCTCAAAGGCGGTTTTGGCACATTTGCTGGATAGCCAAATATAATGCACGCTGAAATATGATGCCCTTCAGGCACTCCAATCTTTTCCATCATCTTCTTATTTCCCTCCAAAAATTTCGCAAATCCAATCCAGCAACTCCCTATACCCGTGCTCCAGGCGGCGAGCATCATATTCTGCGCACAGCAGGCACAGGATTCATCATTAAACATTTCATCTTCAGTTACAATAAAAATAACAACAGGGGCTTCATAGAATATGATATCTTTTTTTGCCATTGCAACAGCATGCAAAAATGTTAGCACTTCTTTATCTTCAAGCTCTTTAAATTTCCTCTTCCATTTCCGCCTTTGTTTAAGCATTGTGCCTATCTGCTTCTTTATTTCTTCTGATAATTCCTTTATGAGTGCCTTATCTGTAATTACAATAAATTTCCATGGTTGTCTATTTTCAGCAGAAGGAGCATACTTTCCAGCTTCAATAATTTCTTCAATAATTTCCTTTGGCACTTCTTTATCAAGATAATTTCTTATACTCCTTCTCTCTTTTATGCATTTAATAACTTCGTTCATGAAGAGAAGCTGTGCAGGGAATAAAAAATTAACTTAAAAGAAAATTGAACTGGGAAAATTACTCATAAATCCAGCGATCATCATCCATTTTATACTCAACTATTTCTTCCTCGCCGAACCACAGACTTATTTCTTTCTTTGCTGTTTCCTTGCTATCGCTTGCATGGATAACATTCCTGCCGATATGCTGGCAGAAATCTCCACGAATTGTGCCTGGCATTGCTTTTTGTGGATCTGTTGCTCCAACCATTTGGCGAACTCTTTCTATTGCATTCTGTCCCTCTATAACCATCGCCACTACTGGGCCAGATGTGATATATTTGATCAGGCCTTCATAAAAGGGCTTCCCTTTATGCACTTCATAATGTTTTTCTGCAAGTTCTTTTGATACAGCCAAAAATTTCATTGCAACAAGTTTTAAGCCTGCTTGCTCAAATCTTTGTAAAACCTTACCAATCAAACGACGCTGCACGCCATCTGGCTTAATCATAACAAATGTTCTTTCCATTTTCATGTTCTCTTACGATAAAATTTCGTCCATCT
>JAPDJQ010000112.1 GCA_029259015.1 Thermoplasmatota archaeon
GCCCATTAAAATATACTGGCACATGGGTATTTATTCCATAATACACACCTCCAGCTTCAACTGCATATCCCATTGCTCTGAGTATAGCAGCAGTTTGTTCTGCAACTACTTTTATGAGTAATCCAGCCATAAAATCTATTTTTTGGAATACAAAATAAAGCATTCCTGCAAAAAATGTTTCTCCCGCCAAAAATTGCAGACTTTCTATTTCTTCTGCCCTCTTATAGCAGAGATATTCATGATAAGAAATATATGAAAGGAAATATACGCCTACTATACAAAAAACAGCATTTACAATATCTTTATCACCCTTATAATACAAAAATTCTGGCTGAGTGGCCCAGTATAGAGCAAAGATTAGCCATCCCAAAAATAGAATAAGGTGTCTCTTAATGCCTTTATTAAAATATCCTACGCCAATTAAAATAAGTCCTAGGAAAAGGATTGGAATAGTTACCAAATTAAAAATTTCCAAGCTTTCATTAATTATTGTGTAATGGGTTACTACTATTACAATGCTTGGCAATCCAAAAAAGAAGACAGCATGCTTCATAATTCATCTGTTAACTTTTCAATTTTTGTTTTGGCTTCTTCAAGTTTTTCTCTGCAAATCCTGCACAATCTTACGCCCTCTTCAAATTTACTTATTGTTTCTTCCAATGACAACTCTCCTTTTTCAAGCTCATCGACTATTTCCTCGAGTTTTTGCAATGCTTCCTCAAATTTTACTTCTTTTTCTTCTCCTCTATCCTGCATAATGCCTCACCATCCTTTACCACCACTTTTATCTTCTCTCCAATATCAGCATCTTCTACGCTACTAAATAATTTATCATCTCTCACCCTGAAACAAATGCTGTAACCCCTTTCAAGCACTTTATATGGGCTCATCGCCTCCAAACTCCTCTCAATAAAATCAATATCTCTCTGTCTTGCTTCAATATAATTTTTGATGACTCTTTTAAATTCCTCCATCATATTTTCATAACCAATAATCTTATCATATATCAGCTCGAATGGATACATGAATGCTTTTCTCTTCCCTATTCTCTCCATTATCGCCTCATAACTTTCAACTTTTTTCATCACAGCCCTTTCCATTCTCCCAGCAGCATTGTCGAGCCATTCCAAAATTTCCCTTCTATCTGGCACTGCCATCTCTGCGGCTGCAGAAGGCGTTGGTGCTCTTTTATCAGCAACAAAATCTGCTATTGTAAAATCTGTCTCGTGCCCAACGGCAGAGATTATCGGCAGCCTTGATTCAAAAATTGCTCTCGCCACTCTTTCCTCATTAAATGCCCACAAGTCCTCCCAGCTTCCCCCACCTCTACCTATAATTATTAAATCAACATCTTCCCTCTCGTTCAAAGCTTTTATTGCCTTTTCAATCTCTTCTGCCGCTCCTTCGCCCTGCACCCTAACTGGGGCAAGTAAAATTCTTACAGGAAATCTTCTGGAAATGACATTCTGTATGTCTCTTATTGCTGCCCCATCGGGCGATGTAACCACAGCAATTGTAGAGGGTATTCTGGGCAACGGTTTCTTAAATTTTTCATCAAATAGCCCTTCTTTTTGCAACTTTTCCTTTAATTCAAGAAATTTTATGAAAAGCTCGCCAACCCCTCCAACTTTTATATCTCTCACATACAATTGATAATATCCCTTCTTTTCATACACCCTTATATCTCCCTTAACAATGACTTTCATTCCATTTTTTGGTGTGAACTGCAGGCTTGGGCTGAACATCACGCATCTGATGATTGCCGTTTCATCTTTTAAATCAAAATAATAGTTTCCTATCGCTTCCCTAAAATTTGAAATTTCTCCTTCTACCCATATGTTATTTAATTCCTCCCTTTCGACTATTTCCTTTATATAATGGGTGATTTCTCCAACAGTGAATATTTTCCTCAGCATTCTCCCTTTTTAACGAATGGCCCCTTTATAACTTTTGCTTTCATATCCTTTCTTCCTTTTATTATTAATTCTTCGTCAATGCCTCTGTATTTTGTATTTACATATGCCAGCGCTATCCCTTTTTTAAGACATGGTGAGAAATTGCCAGACGTAACAATGCCTACCCTCTTATCATCTTTAAAAACTTCATCGCCATGACGTGGTATGCCAGCATCGATGCATTCAAGAAATGTTATCTTTTCATATTCTTCCTTTTTCTTGAATTCCATTAAAGCATCCTTGCCTATAAAATCATGTTCCCAGTCAATAAGCCATTCTAGGCCAGCTTCTATTGGATTTCTTCCTCCTGCAAATTCATTGCATGCAAGCATGAAACCTTTTTCGAGCCTGAGTGTATCGCGAGCCGCTAAACCAACTGGCATTATTCCATATTTTTCTCCTCTGCTCAACAACTCTTCAAAAACATTTACTGCAGCTTCAGCAGGGTGAATATACATTTCATAGCCCCTCTCACCAGTATATCCTGTTCTTGATATTATGCACCTTCCGTCAAAATCAATTTTAAAATTTTCTTTGCTTAGTTCTTGGCAACCAAAAAATTTCAGGGTATCGAGATTAAAATTTAAAATTTCTTGCAATGTTTCCTTTGACAATGGACCCTGCACAGCTAAAATTGAAAATTCATCGCTGACATCTTCTATTTCTATGCTATCTTCGACATTTTTTTCCATCCATGCTGCAATTTTTTCGTGCATACCAGAATTTGGAATGAAAAAATATTCATCTTTGCCAACGTGCAAAAAAACTTCGTCATCTATTATATCCCCATTTTCATTTAAAAGTACGGTATACTGTCCCATTCCTTCCTTTATTTTGCTTGCATTTTCAACGGTTATTTTGCTTATGAAATTTTCTGCATCTTTGCCCCTAACAAAAATATTTCCCATATGACTTACGTCAAATAAACCAACTTTATGACGAACATTCAAATGTTCCTCCTGCACAGATTTATAACGCAATGGCATCTCATAACCCATGAAATTTGTAAAAGTTGCCCCCAATTCCTTATGCAATTCATATAAAGCGGTTTTCATGAGCAGAAAATGCTCAAAAGCTTAAGAATGTTTTTGTGAGGAGAACTTTAGAAAAATGCTTTTGCCCCTTCCCAAACAATTTTAAATAATCGTTGTTTTTGCTTTAGTATGGCATTACCAGATGTGCAGTCATGGAAACCAAATGCAACGTTTAAACTAACAAGGGTAGGCATAAAAGGCATAAAAAAGCCAGTATGCATAGAAAGAAACGGAAGGATAGTGAATTTAATTCCAGCAATGGATCTATTTGTCGATTTACCAGCCAGCAGAAAAGGCAGCGATTTATCAAGAAATGCAGAAATTATCGAAGAAATTGTTGATGAATCAACAAGACAACCTTCTCCAAGCCTAGAGGATTTGTGTGAAAGGATAGCCGAAAAATTGTTGCTTAGGCACGAATATGCAAGTTGTGCAGAAGTTATTGCAACATCAGAATATTTTCTGGAGAGAGTCACACCTGCTGGAAAAAAGACAGTTGAACCATACAAAATAATGGCAAGAGCAATTAAAGAAAGAGAAGGAAAAACAAGGAAATTCATTGGTGTGGAGGTTACAGGAATGACCGCCTGTCCATGCGCCATGGAGAACATAAAGAAAACATACAACGAAAGATATACGCACAATCAGCGGAATGTTGCAACTCTCATTATTGAGAATGATGGCAGCATAGATGCAGATGACTTGATAGATATAGCTGAAAAGGCAATGAGCAGCCCAACATATGAAATTTTAAAAAGAATGGATGAGATGGAAGTCGTTAAGAGAGCGCATGAAAATCCAAAATTTGTTGAGGATGTTGTGAGAGACATGCTAAAGCAAATTCTGGAAAGATATCCTGATTTGCCTGATTATATCATGGTTATTGCAAGAAGTGAAAGTCTGGAATCAATACATAAACACAATGCATATGCTGAAAGAATAACAACCGTGGGGGAATTGAGGAAATAATTTTTATATTGCATGGTATTCAAAATTCAATGCTCGCAGAATGCAATGAACATGGCTATTATAGGGGCAGGGTATGCCCTGTGTGCAAAAAAGAGGGAAAATTTTTGATGGATGATAGAGAAATAAAGAAGTTAAGCAGCATCCTTATTGGCATTCTACGCCATTTTCCGCAGCAGTTTAATATAAAGCTTGATCCTCATGGATGGGCAAATATTGATGAAGTATGCGAGGCAATTAAAAATAAAATAGACAGATTTTACTGGATTAGAAAAAAACATGTGGTCGCTCTGGCCTTAACAGACGAAAAAGGAAGATATCAGCTTAAGGAAGGGAAAATAAGAGCGACATATGCACATACAATTGAAGTGGATCTATCAGATTTGCCAGAAGCGGACGTAGATACTTTATATTATCCTGTTACAGAAGAGGAATTAGAGATTGTTTTAGAGCAGGGTTTGCTTCCAACAGATAGAAATAAGGTGCATTTGAGTGGGAGTGTTGAAAAAGCTGTGGAGGCAGGAAAAACAAGGGTCGAGAACCCTGTTATACTTAAAATAGATGCCAAAAAAGCAATGAAAGATGGAGTAGATATAAGAAAAGCTGGAAAGGAAGTTTATATTGCTGATCAAATTGATGCAAAATATATTAGCATACTGGAATCAAGCGAGGCATCAGATCAAGAGTGAAATATGGTATGTGTATATACCACATTATTATAATGTGACACAAAATGGGTTTTGGAGCGGGAAGAATCCATTTACTCCAGTAATTTCTCATGAAAATATTTGGCAAAGAATTTTCTAGGAAAGTGTCCCTCTCATTTCCAATAAAATTGTTATTGACAATGACATTTATGAATGCTTCCTCAAAATATACTCCATTTTCATTCTTGATTATGTTATTCCTAAATATCCTACTATTTTTGCTGCTGTATAGATGAATGGCGAACGAATTTCCCATAAACATGTTTTTCTCTATCATATTTTCGACTGTTTTTTCCAGATAAATAGCTCGTCCATTATATGAAAAATTGTTATTTCTTACTACTATTTTACTGCAGTTGAATGCCCGGAAAGATATATCATTTGATAAAAATATGTTGTTATCAAGGAAAATATACTGGGAATTCATAACATCGACAGCAATGAATGCATTAGAAAAAGAGCAATTAGAGATTTTGATATTTTCAGAGAAAGCAATCTGGACATGACGCTCAGCAAAATGAAAATCTATACCATATATCTTACAATCACTGCAATTTGCAAGTATTAGCTGAGTTGCATCATTACCATCGATTGCCAAATTTTTCTCATCTCTATAATATAAAATTTTGCTATTCTTTACTCTATTATTTTCAATTATATGTGTATTCCAGTTCCTTATGTTCCCAAAAATAAAAATTCCTTTTTCAAAGGAGTTGTTAACTACATGAATGGCCATAGCATATAACAGATTTAACCTGCCAATGCTGTTATTAAAAACATATACATTTTCTGAGTTCATTATGTCAAAATTTTCAACGACATTATTCATCACCATATTTTCCTCTGAGTATTCCATGCTTATTCCAGATAAGTTGTTATAGGAAATGGTATTATTGGCAGAAGAAAGAGAATAGAACGCCAGAAAGGAACTGTCTACATCATTATTTTTTATTTCGTTTTTATCTGATGCATAGAGATATATGCCATATGTTGAAGTTTTTATTTCATTTCTTTCAATTATGCAAAAAGTTGTATTTTCCATGTAAATGCCGGTTTCTGCAACTATTTCGCTATTTTTTATGGTTATATTGCCGCAGTTGAAAATCTGGATGGCATTTCCTTTCTGTTGAAAAATAACAAAATTTTGTAATGTGCAGGGTGAAGTAAAATAAAAGGCGTAACTCTGCTGCCCCATTACTTTTGGCAAAATTCCTTTTTCTTCTATGCCAATAAAATGTAATTTTTTATCTACAAAAACGCTTTCATTGTAATAGCCTCCATATACATAGATTGTATCGCCGTCCTCTGCTGCATTTACAGCGTCCTGGATGGATGTATAATCGGCTGTTCCGTCATCATTTACTGTTATAATACCTGCTTCAACAAAATGCACGGGAATGAACACGCTGAATGCCACAATAAATGCCGCAGCCAGCGCCAGCTTCATATGATGTAAATATCCAAAATTATAAAATTATTTTTCATGCTGAGTAAAATATATCGAAAGTAAATTATGCTATGATAAAATATGGATTTGAATGAACCAGGGTTTAATCAAAAAAGCCATGAGCATAGTAAAAGCAATATTTCCCGATAAAAAGGTGCTGATGATTTTTTTTCTTTCGCTTTTCATTTTAATTTCAATATTTTCCGTTGGTTTTTATTTAAATGATGAGATGGAGCAGGCAACATGCTTCTATAATTTTTTGCATGGATATTTAACTATAGAAGAAGTGCCAAAACATTATTATGTTTCATCTGGCGGGATGTATATCGCGCCAAGATATGTGGAATATGGAGGGCATAAATATGTTGCTGCCTCGCATGGAATGTCTGTCTTTTCTGTTCCTTTTTATTATTTTCTTCTAGCCACGGATTTTGTTATTGGAGTGGAAATATTTTTTATCATTTTATGGAGTTTTTTACTAGCTGCCATAATATACTTTTCATCTGAATATGTGGTTAAATATTTTTGGCCTGAGAAACAGAAAAGGAAGCGAATAATACAAATTGCAGGAATAATTGCATCGTTGATTTTACTCATTATAAATTTCTTGTTGATGAAACCGCTGAGTTTTGAGAAATGGGGGCCCCCTCTTTCGATGCAGTTTATGAGTATAGTTTTTGTATCACTGGCATTGAGTATTCTGTTCAGATTTTTACGCAGATATTTTAATG
>JAPDJQ010000078.1 GCA_029259015.1 Thermoplasmatota archaeon
GTTTTTTTCTTTCCTAGGTTTTTAAATTTTTCAGCCTTTTCTTTTTCAATTCTTCTTTTCTCTTCCATCTCCCTCAATTTTGTTTCAAGATTTGCAATCTCCTTCTTCAACTCATTCTTTTTTCTGAAAAGCTCTTCCAGCATTTCTTCATTCTCTTTCTTACTTTTTTCCATTTCATCAATGTCTTTGAGAGTTTTTTCAAGATGTTCCAGAATCTTTTCCTTATTTCTTCTGTCCTCCCTAACTCTTTTTATTGCCTCTTCCAGCACATCTATTTTAAGCATTCTTAGCATACTTCTTTTCCTTTCAGAAGGCGATTTGTCTGATAAGGCATTTAGTTCCTGCTGTTTGGCAACAATTGATGTATAAAATGAATCATAATCCATTCCAAGCTTTTTTTCCAGAAATTGTGTTGCCCCTTGCGTTGAAGATGCTGTTATTAAACCATTTACCTTCACCCTTGCATCTGTGGAATTTCCACTTATTATTCTGAAAACCTCATATACATTTCCCTCCATCTCAAAAACAAGCTTTACCCAGCAGTCGTCGCTCCTGCTGGCTCCCTGCCTTTTTATCTGGTCTTTTGAGGTTCTTGCTGCTCTATTTCCATAGATAGCCCAGCCTATAGCTTCTATTATTGTTGATTTTCCTGCCCCGTTGTTGCCAACGAGTCCTATTATTCCCTCTGGAAAGTTAATTTCAGCGTCCTTGAATTTGCGGAAGTTGTGCATTGTTAGCGATACAAGTCTCATCTACTCACCTCTGAAAGATATTTTAATGCCAGCTCTTCTATCTCCTTCTTGTTTTTTTCAATTGGAACCTTTGCAATATATTCCTTCCATTCTTCTACTAGGCTTCCTATTCTGCTTTTCCCTTTCAGCTCATGCTCCACTTCAAGAAATTCGTAATCAATTTCAAAATGAAGAGCTGCTGATGCAATCTTTTTTATCTTCTCCCATACCAAACTTTTGAATTTACCTCTGTCAATTTTCCTCAGTCGTATTCTTACTATTTTGCCTTCTATGTCATTTTCCTCAAATTTTTTTATTATTTCTGCTTCTATTTCATCTGCCATCAGATTTAAACAATTTATTTCTCCTAAATCAACCATTTGCCTTACCTTTAATGGAATAAAATTTATTTTTACCTCACTGTCAATTTCAATTTCATAAAATCCCTTTTTCTCCCCTGCTTCTTTAAATGAAAAATGTTCTGTTGAGCCTGCATAATAGGCATTTTTTGTAACTTCTGTCGCCTTATGATAGTGACCCAGAGCAATATAATCAAATGATGGCTGTAAATACCCGGCAGGTATAATCTGCTCGTTAAAATCTCCTCTTGTATAGCTGAATTCCTTTATTCCTATTATACCAGCATGCAGCACCAGAATATTTATGTAACCTTCTTTTGGCTGAGCCATTTCAATATTCTTTTTCAATTCATCATTTGAATGGCAGTGAGGAATGGCATGAATCAAGGCATTTCCTATTTCAATTTCTTCCAGTTTCCCTTTGTATACCGGATAAATATGCTGCAGATGATCAAATATTCTGAAAACACTGCCTGTTTCTCTTAACTTTGGCGTCTCATGATTGCCAGATATAACAATGAAAGGTATACCTGCTTCAGATATTCTAAGCAGTTGGTTCAATGCAAATGATATGGCTCTATTACTGGGCCTTACACCATCGAACAAATCACCAGCGTGAATTATCAAATCTGGCTTTGTTCTGAGGGCATAGTCAACGAATTGTTCAAATGCATTATAAACATCCATTTCTCTCTGGTTAATCCCATTTTCAGCAATTTTATGATAGGCTGAATAGCCAATGTGAGTGTCTGAGACATGCAGAACTTTCATTTAAATTTGATATGCAAGCACTTTATAAATTTTTGATGCCCCCCACAAAACTTTTTATTTCTTTCTGTTTAAAATAGTGTGAAGACAAAGCCCCGCAAGTTTATAAGCATGGATGAAAGCATTTGTATACAGTGTAGAGGGGCTAAGCTTCTGTGTGGTAAAACAAGATGTCCCGTGATGGTTAGATATTACAAAAATTTAGAAGTAAAGCCACAGATTGAGAAAAAAGTGCTTTTTGGCAGCACTCCTCCCTCTCTTTTCATAGGAAGAAGTGGATATCCAAAAGTTTATGTAGGGCCGATGCTGCCCCCCGTGGAAGGAGATACTTCTTATATGGACACGCCAGAGCTCTGGCATAATATTAGTATTGATGAACTGGTAGAATTCAGAATGAAACTGGTTAGGGGGAAATATAGACTGGATGTAAAGAATGTTGAAAGTAAAATAGCATGCTATTTGCAGGAAATAGCTATGGCAGCAAGGCCAGTTGATATGGAAGTAGAATTTGAAAAAAAGCCCCGCGGCGTAATAGCACTATACGATGAAGTTCAACCTCATGGTCCTTCCGCACCAATAAAAAGGATTTGGGTGGGAAATGCCAAAGTAGATAGAAGAATAGAGAAAGTTGCCTATGATGAAATGAAGGCTAGAGAAGCCATTTTATGGCTTTACGAGCATGGAACATTTGTCTCTTCCATTCAGAAAGCATTTTCAGCTGGCTTATTTGGCTTGCAGCCAAAGATGGTGCCGACGAGGTGGAGTATAACAGCCGTTGATGACACAATAGGCAAAAAGCTTGTTGAGGAAATAAAAAGCTATCCATGGCTCAACGAATATCGTATATATTATACAAGAAGCTTGGATAATTTATGGGTAATATTTATGTATCCAAGCAGTTGGCAGTACGAGCTTATAGAAGCATGGTATCCTAATACAACATGGAATCCGTTAGGCAAAAAAATTGTTTTATTTGGTGACCATGAATATTACGATGGAAGAAGTGAATATGCCACCATAGGCGGTTGCTACTATGCAGCCCGCCTAGCTGTGGCGGAGAAGCTGAAGGCAGAGCGCCGCCAAGCAGGCGTTGTTGTTTTGCGGGAGATACATCCTGGCTACATAATGCCTGTTGGTGTATGGAATGTTAGAGAAAACGTAAGGAAAGCGCTGCGAGGAGAGGCAAAAAAGTTTGATGATGTGAAGGAGGCGTTGCTTTTCATCTCCTCGTTACTTCACATACCTGTAAGAAAATGGATAGAGACGAGCAGCCTGCTAAAAAATGTGTTATATCAGCGAAAGCTGGAGGACTTTTTGAAATGATTAGGGAAAGATGGTGCAAATCTGCTCTAACTTCTTCAAAGTTGCCTGGCATAGATTATTCGCTGAATCCTTATGTTGGCTGTGCCCATGGATGCATTTATTGCTATGTGCCCTCTACCCTTCATATCAGCAGGGAGGAATGGAATAAGGCAGTATACGCAAAGGTAAACATTCCTGCTGTGCTTAGGAAAGAACTGAAGATAAAAAGGAAAGGTATCGTAGGTATATCAACTTCTACCGATGCTTATCAGACGGCAGAAAAAAATTATGAAATCACAAGAAAATGTCTGATGCTGCTGCTAAAACATGACTGGCCCATCGATATATTGACGAAGTCGGATTTGATTGTAAGGGATATAAACATAATAAAGAAATTCAGCGATGTAAAGGTGGGATTTACAATAACCACTCTAAATGATGAAAGCAGAAAAATTCTTGAGCCTTATGCTCCATCAATTGAGAAAAGGATAGAAGCTTTGAAGAAATTTGCTGATAATGGCGTTTATACATACGCATTTCTTGGCCCTTTATATCCAGAGATAGAAGAAAATGAAATAGATGAATGGGTGGATTTGTTTAATGATATGGGGGTAAATGAAATCATAATAGATAATTTCCATTTGAAAGGAGATGTGTGGGAAAATATGTGCAAAGTTTTATCCAAAGAAAAGAAGAAGCTGTATGAAAAAAGAATTTCTGGAAATTATTATGAAAAGATTTACTCTGAATTTAAAAAGAAAGCGGATGGGAAAATTGTAGTAAGCAGAGCATTTGTTTAGCTGGCATAAATTTTATATTCATTTCCCTAATCATTTTATAGATGTTGAGGAGGAGAATAATAACCACTTCTATAGTGTTTACCATGCTTGTCATTCCTTTATTTACTTCAGCAATCATCCCAGAGAAAGTTTTTGTTGTTGTGAAAAATTATGACGGAAAAGTCAGCAAGAAATGGATTTCTGTAGAGGATAAAACAATTCTGGAAAATCTCATGCACAAGCTTATCGAAACTGGAGAATTCGATGTTTTTCTTCCTGTTGTTTTGGCTGAACTTGAAAGGTATGAATTGATAAAAGATGCAGATGAAATTGCAGAAGAAATTATGGAAATTACTGACAGGAATTTCGCAGAGATGCAGTATCTTCCATTTATTTTCAATGCTTTTTGCTTGATAGCTGGTTATGGCAGCAATTCATGGATTGAAACTCCAGCATCAATACTTTCCATATTTCTATACAGCATAATGAACAAACTTCTTTCAAATTCTTTCATTCATTCAATTATGGAGACAATACTCTTTTACATATACTTCTATTCATTATTCATTCCAAAAACTTATCTTCCATTGGCAGGATGGATTATCGCTAAAGAAGGAAAAGTAAGCACTCTCGGCCTGTTTGGCTATCAGAGTATGGGCACTGAAAAAGGTAATTTGGTTCCTCCAGCCATCTTTATTTTATATAAGTTTGTTGGATTAGCAATAACATTTTTATGGCGGGAGCGCGAAGAAACATATGTTGTTGGCGCTGCCGTCGCCGTGTTTGGAGGATAACAAAAATCCTCTATCAATATGTTTCCAGATATTTTTTAATTTCCCAACCAGTGACTTGCATCTTGAATTCATTCCATTCTTTAGTTTTTATTTCAATATATTTTTCGAATAATGATTTGCCCAGAGTTTCGTAGACAATTTTGCTAGATTTCAATTCTTCCAAGGCCTCCCACAGTGAATTTGGCAAGATATCTATATTCTTTTCGTTCAATCTGTTATCTTCCATTTTATATACATTTTCCTCCACCGGTTCCGGAGGTGTTAGATTATTTTTAATTCCTTCAAACCCAGCCCTCAGCATTACAGCAAATGCAAGATATGGGTTGCAGGAAGAATCAGGGCATCTCAATTCAATCCTAGCTGATTTTTCTTTAGACCATTTTGGCACTCTTATCAAACTGCTTCTATTCATACTGCCCCACGTAATGTATACTGGAGCTTCAAATCCAGATATGAGTCTTTTATAGGAATTAACAGTGGGGCATAAGATAGCACATATTTCTTTGATATATTTCATTTGTCCAGCAGTAAAATTATATGCAATCTTCGATAGTTTATATTTATCTTCTTGATCATGAAACAAATTTTTTCCTGTTTCAACATCAAACAAACTTTGATGAACGTGCATGCCAGAGCCAGGTGCATTCATTATGGGTTTAGGCATAAAAGTTGCTTGCAAACCGTGCATCTGTGCAATCTTTTTAAGAGTGTATTTAAGCATCAATAATTTGTCAGCAATTTGTAAAGCAGGCCCATATTCAAAATCTATCTCGTATTGCCCTTCACCAACTTCGTGATGAGATGTTTCAACATTTATTTTGAAGTTTTTTAATGACTTAATAATTTCCTTTATGAATCTGTATCCTTCATGCGATGTCATATCAAAATAACTTCCATAATCCATTGGTAATGTTTTGGTTTTATCATCTTTTCTAAAAAGATAAAATTCTATCTCTGGTCCTACATTATATTCAAAACCTTCTTTACGTATCTCAGAAATTGTTTTCTTGAGTATATACCTAGCATCTCTTTCGAAAGGTTTTCCATCATGATTGTAAATATCACATATAAAACAGGCTGTTTTACCATTTTCAGTAAGCCACGGAATAACGGAATAAGTTGACAAATCTGGCTTTAAAAATAAATCACTTTCATATATTCTTGCAAATCCCTCTATAGAAGAGCCATCAAACCACAAGCCATGCTCTAACACATCTTCCAATTTGCTGAAAGGTATGATTATCTCTTTTACAACACCAAGTAAGTCAGCAAACTGCAAACTTATAAATTCTATACCGTCTTCCTCCAACTTTTTTAAAATTTCAACCTGCATAAAAATAATATATTTGGGATTTAAAAAGCTTCAGTAGTGAAAATAAAACTTGTAATCTAAATCTGTTATTTCTGTCATATATCTTCTCCATTCCTTCTTTTTCTCTTCTATAAACATTTCTACTGCCTCTCTTCCTATAGCCTTTTTGATTACATTATCGTTTTCTAATTCTTCTATTGCTTCCATTAAATTAGATGGCATCTTCTTTATTCCATATTCTCTTATTTCTTTCTCACTCAGCTTGTACAAGTTCTTCTCAACCGCTTCATATTCAATTTTTTTCTTTATACCATCGAGTCCCGCATATATGATGACTGCATAAAACAGATAAGGATTTGCGGTAGGATCGGCATTTCTTATTTCTATATCGATCTCCTTCTTTGCTGGTATTCTTATTAAACTACTTCTGTTATATCTGGCCCATGTGATATAACAAGGGGCTTCAAAATTTGGTATTAGGCGTTTGTAAGAGTTTACCGTTGGATTTGCTATTGCCGCCATCCCTCTTGCGTGTTCAATTATCCCTCCAATAAAATACCTTGCTGTCTGACTCATATTGTACTTATCATTCTCATCATAGAAAACATTCTTTCCCCTGCTATACAAAACAATATGTGCATGCATTCCATTGCCTGCATCATTTGAAAAAGGTTTCGGCATAAAGGTTACAAGTGAATTGTATAAACTTGCAATTTCTCTTGCAAGATATTTAAAATA
>JAPDJQ010000077.1 GCA_029259015.1 Thermoplasmatota archaeon
GTGCATCCAACAAGCATCCATAGAAAGCATTTAAAATCCTTCTTAGCATTTATTTAGTTTGGCGGGCAAGCGGGTTCTTTTTCCAAAAAAAGAATCCAGCCAACTCTCTTAGCAGCATTTGCTTGCCCGCCACTTGCCCGCTGTTTTCAAGTGTTTGAATGCAGATCATTCCCGTGATTTGCGAAGCCTGTAGTTTTTGGCATTGCTCAGAAGGCAGCTCAGCGCAGGAAATAATTATATATTTTTTTGGCAAAAACGTCCGTATATGAGCTGCTGGTTTTTAAAAGGTGTTTTTAACAGATATGAAACTTTTCTAAAAAAGAACCTGAATGGGTATGAAAATGCCAATACTTACACAAAGCAGTCTTTTGAGTGTGCGTTCATTTTCTTTATGGTGTGCGCGTTATTTCTGGTACTGTTTGCGATTTTTTCATTCTTTCCGCCATTGAGAGACATTTTTTTGTATACGCCGTGGTTAAAATTCACAATTTATTTCATCACTGCCATTCTGCTTTTTGTGCTGGTCGTATCTTCTCTTTTGGGTATGATTTTAGGAATTAGCGGTTTTGTGGAGGGATTTAAAAGAGAGAAAAAGTTTTTACTTCCAATCACTGCAATAATGCTGAATTTTACATTGTTTCTGGCCCTATCTTTATTTCTGTTATCCCGCATGATTCCCTAATGGCTCGTTGCTAATTCAACCAGAGGCAGAGCTTTTCTTCAATTCTTTCTCTATTCTGCTTATCTCAGGCCCTTTTTGTCCCAGATATTTCGAATCTTTCCTTTTATTGTACGGCACTTCGCTCTCGCTTGTCAATGTTTCGAATGTTAATCTGCAAATCTTCATGCCTGGCCACAGCTGAACAGGCACTCTTGCTATATTTGTCATTTCGAGCGTTAGGCGACCTTCAAAACCAGGATCAATACTTCCTGCTGTGGAATGCACGATAATACCAAGCCTGCCCAAAGAGGAGCGCCCGTCTAAGCGTGCCATAAGGTCAGCAGGAACCTTCACATATTCTCTGGTAACTGCAAGCACGAATTCATTTGGATGTATTATAAATGGTTTTCCTTCAGGCACTGTTATTACCTCTGTAAGTTCTTCGCTTATTCCCTCGCAGGTATCAACATGCGTTACCTCGCAATGTTTGAAAACCCGAAACTCATTGCCAAGCGTCAGGTCAACGCTTGCAGGCCCTATATTTTCCTCCTGCAAACCCTCAATAACTATACGCCCCTCTTTAAGCGCTTTCTTTATTTCGCGATCACTCAGCACAGCCATAAAAATCACATTTAAAAGCCAATTTCTTTTAAACTCTTTATAGAAATAATTAAAAAGCTTATGACTGTTTTGTACTAATATGCAAAAACATTCTGTATTAATCGTTGCAATAGTTTTATCGGCTGCTTTTATTTTGTTTCAGCTATTTTCATCAGTATTTGTGATTACTTCTCTTTCGGGAGAACCTTCTGATAAATTGTGTAAAAATGCAAAAAGTACATGGGAGGCATCATGCACTGCCAAGTTTAGTCAAGAGTTATGTGAAAATTCAGATTTTGATGGCGACGGCCTAAAAGACTGTGTTTGGGACAGTGTGGGTAAATTTTGCAAGCGCGCTAATGGTCCGGGGAATGCAGGAATTCCGCCAGAGTGCCGCTAATTTTTTTGTTCCCCTAACAACAGATGATATTTAAAAAGAGCAGGCGCAACTTTCGTGTATGCGAAAACTTGCACGTTTAATCCCTCTTCTCTCAAAATGTTTAAAAACGCTGGCTTTACTGGTTCAGGTATTTCTTGCAGAGGGTCTCTAATGCATTGCTTTCCCATCTCCTTGTTTTTATCAGCTTTCTTATTTTCCGCCTCAGCTCCTTTTTGCTTAGAAGCTTTTTTCTGTAAAGCTCTACAAGGACAGCAGCTGAAAGCTTAAGCTTTATTCCGCTAGCTATGGAGATGCTTTCCAAATCATACGCTGCATCCACATCATCAATAATTAGCGTACGCACATTCTGTTCCAAACAGCATACAAAACATTCCGCTTCGCCAGCATTAACATTTCTCGACAGAATTCTCGCTACTTTTTCCCCAGATTTTACCCTCCTTACTTTTATTCGTTTCTTTTCTATGAATTTCGCTATTCTTCTAGCGGCAAGGCCCTCCTCATCTCTAAATCTTCCCAGTTTTATGATTTCTTCCTCAACCGCTTGCGGAATGATAACCTCTGCTATCTCAAAAAGTTTTTCCATTATTTCAACCACTTCCAGAGAAATAAGCGCGGAGGTATCTATCACAACCCTTATCATGCGAGCCCTTCTTCAAGAGATTTTTTTGCCGTTTCAACAAAAAATGCTACCTTCTTTGCTTCTTCATACCCTAAAAGCTTTACCACATTCTCAAAGGAGATTCTTCCCTCTGCAAACCTTTTTGCTATAACCTTTCTGATCTCATTAAGCTCTTTTTCCTTCCGCAGATACTCAAAAAGAGCTTCTCTCACAACATCCGATGTTGTGCTAAGCTTTGTTTTTTCAAGTGCTTCTAGCTCCTTTTTAAGCTTCTTATCTATCCTGACGGTTAATACTGTTTCCTTCATAAATATTACATTGTATTACAAGTATTTAAATACATTTTGCTAGTATGTCACACTTTTAACTGAGTGTCATATTCCTTTTCTAGAATCTTTATGATGTTCTCCTCAAATCTTTTTAAATATCCCCTTGGAATGGAGCCAGCAGCTGCTGGCACATGGCCACCAGCTTCCGCTTGTGGTATGCCTTGTACAGCTTTTTCAAGCAGCTCATTCATCTTTACCTTGAAATCCTGCCTTCGTGCGGAAAACCTCAGCTTAGCTTCACCCAAATCTTCCAGAACTATAATGGTTTTATCAGGATACTTCTCTGTTAAGCGATCTATTAGTGCAGATTTTATAGGAAAATCCGGCTTGATTTTGTAGAAATAAAGCTCTAACTCAGGAAAAAAGTTAGCATTCTTTTCAAACTCACTTAACCATTTATCTAAGGCCTTATTTAGCTTTTCTTTTAGTTTAACAAAATCGCTCTTTAATATCTGCTTTGGCTCGAGGAAGTAAAACATATCAAAAAGGTTTGCAAAATCTTGCGGGCTTACAACCTTTACGGCTTCTATAAGGTCTGCAAGCTCTTTAAGTTCTTCATAAGAAATCTTGTTTTCCTTTTCAATAAGCTTTAAAAACTCCTTCCATTGCTTCTCACTTTTGTCGCCAATTATTCCAATGCCAGCGATCCAACGTTCTTTTTTCAGATCAACCAAGCTTGAGCACAAGTCAAAGGTTAGTTTGCTTGCAGGATACCTACTCGGCTCAATAGTACTTATCATTTGGGGCTTTATAAAAACTATGTTGCTGGCGTTAATGTCGCTAGCGATTTTATGATGGTCTATTATAAGCAAGCTCTGCTTGCCCATCTTTCTAATTACATCTGGCTTAGAATCAATGGCTATATCTAAGAAGATAACGTTTTGCGGTTTTTCCTTTTCAAAGGTTTTAAGCATCTTTTCTGTTTCGAAATACTCCACTGGCACGGTGGAAAGATTCTTATTGCCAAGCTTTTCAAACGTTTTTGCCATTATAACGCTGGCACTTAAACCATCAGCATCGCTATGATAAAACGCTAATGTTTTCTTAGCTTCCTTTAAAAAATCCTTAAATCTCCTTAGCAATAAGCTTTTTCCGCTTCCAATGCTCATGATAGAAAAATTCAAGCTAACCTTTTTTAATCTAAATGTTCTTTTTATTATGCTACTGGTGTTTTCTATGGTTTGCTCATATAAAAATTCCCGCGGCAAGGTTTACTATTTGCATAAAAAGGGCAAGCTGTACTATTTCAGTCAGGAGCCTGAAAATGCTGTGGAGCTGCCAGAAGGTTATGTTATAGTGGAAAATACACGCACAGGTTTGCCGATGCTAAAGAAAAAGTGAAAAAAGTGATTTTTATGCAGCATAAGCTTGGGCTTTTTAATTCCGTAGTTGCAGGTTATAAAAGGGAGCTTCGCAAGTTTAAAGGCGACGCTATAATAATAATGCCTTATGAAAATAAACAAGCGTTTTTTTCTTTAGCGCCGCTAAGCAAGGCATTGCATGATCTAGGCAAGGATGTTTTCGCGTGCGCTTATAGCGAGCTGAATGAAAGCAACCTCCCTATTTTGGAAAAAGTTTGGAAAACCTACAAAGAATTATGTGAGAATAAAAGAAGTGAAAGCGCAAAACTCTTGAGGGAGTTCATCTCTGTAGTCGAGAGAAAAACGAAAAGAAGGGAATTTGAGCGTATCTTTAAAAAGCCAGAGATAGAAATTGTTGGCACAGATAAAGGTTTTGTTGTAAATGGAAGCAGAACGCTTGCTTATAATGCTTCGTGGTTTAGACGATTTAATGAAAAGAAGCTTAGTGAAACCTGCAAAAAAATTGTGAAAGAATGCTACGCATTAAAAAAGAATGAGCGCTTTTCGATAGGTTTTGAACTTGTTCCTAGCAAGGAAATGTTGGAGCTTCCTTTAGAAGATTATTTGGACAACTTTGCGATAGCATACTTCCTAGCTAAAGAAGCTAGTAAAAGCTGCAAAGCAGTTCTACTCAGCGCTAGTACATCAAAACCATCTAAGTTAAGCGTACCTGAACGCGTTTCTGAGCTTGCAAGTACGCTTGCAGCATGCGAATATGAGAAGCACATAGATGAAAAACCTTTCCGCATATTTAATAAGCTTTCCAAACTTCTCGGACTGAATAGATGGCGTTATAGCAAAGCTGGTTTTGCTATAGTTGGCAAGGGCTATCATGGCAAGCATATATTTGGCTTAGCGATAGGTTATCCTTCGCCAAACAAGCGAACGCGTTGGAGCTCAGCTGGCGAGATGTTCTTAAAGCCCTGGTGGTGCGAACAGGCAAAGTTAGATAGCAGAAAGCCTAGAAAAAGATTTGCTATAACGGAAACATTGCCTTTGGAGGAGTTCATACAAACAGTTAATATAGATTATTCTGCTTTAAGAAAACGCGATGCCAAAATAAAACGCATAATAGAAAGCAGTGAAAAGCTTATAGTGGAAAGCCTGCTTGATGAAAAATACGTTACAGAGCTCGTAGTTGAACTTGGTAAAGGAAAGAAAAAACGCTTAATCCAGAGAAGCGATTCTGATGTAAGAGAAATAATAGACAAAGAGGTCTTAAAACGTTACAATATTTTGGCAGGTGTTTACGATAACATTCCTGGTGGCGAGGTATTTTTTACGCCTGAGAGCATAAGCGGCTTAGCGGTAGGCGATGTTGTCATTAATATAGATAGAAGCTATGTTTTAAGTGCAAAAAAGCCCATAGTAGTAAGGCTTGTTCAAGGCCGTTGGGAGCTTGTAAAGGCACCACTAAGAATAAAGAAAAGAATGGAGAAAGAACTTAAGGATGTAAAAAAACTCATAAAAACCTATGAAAAGAACAAATCCTTGCCTAAGAAAATTGTGGAGCGCTATAAGAGAAATCTGTATGCGGTTGGCGAATTTGCGATAAATACGAATCCGAAAGCAAAGCTGTCACGATATTTAATAGTAAATGAAAAATTAGCTAACATGATACATATTGCTTTGGGCTCTGGTTTTGAGCCAGATAGGCAGACCCTTTACCATTGGGATTTCGTTATAGATGTTCCTAGGCAGAAAATAAGCATAAAGGCACTAGCCAAAAAACGCGAGCGCTACATTATAAAAGATGGAAAGTTTGTAGTGTAATATGTATGAAGCCAGAGAAGTTTCTAAAGGAGAAAACAAAAGAGCTTTTTTCGCTAGCGGATGTTGAGCAAGTGCTGATTTTTAATAAGTGCATTGAGCAGCCATATTTTTACTACTTCACTCAGCTTCCATTTGGAAAGCTTTCTAGCGGCAATATACTTCTTCTCAAAAAAGGGGAAAAACCGGTTGTGATAAGCAATAAGCTGGAAGCAGATATTGTTAGGCAAGCGGGGCTTAAGGTTAAGGAAATCGCAAGCAAAAAGGCATTAGTGGAGTTTCTCAAAGCAGAACTTTCAAAAGGTCTCTTAGGAGTCAATTATTCTGAGCTCAGTTATAATACTGTCAAAAAGTTGAGAAGAACGCTCAATGTTAAGCTGGTAGATATTAGCAAGCATCTTGAAAAAATGCGCGAGATAAAAAGTAGGGAAGAACTAAAGCTTATTGCAAAATCCGCAAAGCTTGCGGAAACAATAGTAGAGAGCTCCCTAAGCAACTTTCAAAAGGGCATTACCGAAAAACAGCTTGCTTTGACTTTAGAGATAGAAGCCAAGCTATTTGGAGCAGAGCCAATATTTGCAATAGTTGCCTGTGGAAAGAATGCTTCAATACCACACCACCTGCCGAGCGATACAAAGATAAGAAGAGGCATACTTTTGATAGATTTTGGTGTGCGTTATAAAAACTATTGTTGCGATATATGCAGAACATTTTATGTTGGCAAACCTAGCTCAAACGAAT
>JAPDJQ010000018.1 GCA_029259015.1 Thermoplasmatota archaeon
AAAGAAACGGGTAGTTTTCCAAAAATACATGATTTAACTCGTTTAGCGAAGTTGATAAACGCACCGAAGGATATCGTAAAACTCTGCGCAGAAATAACTCCTGCATACACGGCAACTCGATATCCTGGTGTTGCGGAAGAATTTGATAAAAAAGAGGTAGAAGAGTTAATTAAAAATGCGGAAAAGGATATAATGGGTAAAAAAGAGATTGATTTAAGCAAAGTTGAAAATTTCCTCAAAAAAATCAGCAGAAAATACGGAATAAGAAAAGCTGTAATCTTTGGATCATCCGTTAAAGGAGAATTTAGGGAAGATAGTGATATTGATCTGATCGTTATCAGTGATGAGTTTGAGGGTGTAAGCCCATTGAAGCGTCCAGTTAAGCTTTATCTAGAATGGGATCTCGATTATCCTGTTGATTTTATCTGCTATACCACAAAAGAGTTTGAAGAGCTTAGGAAAAGACCAAGTCTGGTGAGAGAGGCGTTGAAGGAGGGAAGGATTGTTGAATTGGGGTGATGTAGTTTGAATGAAGTAAAAGCATATGGTATAGATGTAGGTGGCGAGAATAGTATATCCAGACATAACGAGCTTCAATTTACAGGTAATTGGTTTATTGATGCAGGGATTTTAGGGTTTGTGAATTTAATGGAGGAAGTTTATGGATGGGATTTGGAAGAATTACAAGTACGGATTAAAAAGAATACTAAACTCGTTTATTATTGGTACTTCCCTATTGCATTTGTATACTACAACAACAAACTGCGAGGTAAAACTGTTAGATCAATACCCAATCCACCTAGAGATTTCGAGAGCGAAATAGACATATTTGATGCAGCTTGGGAATGGATATGTAGTAAAGAAGAGTTTATTATATTCACTAAGAAAGGGAAAAGAATTGATTTAAGCTTTAAAAAACCATTTAATTATTTCACGAATTTGCTGTTTTTCCAGCCTAATTGGACTATAGAAAAACAAAAAGATGCGTTTATGGAGATTTTGGGGATTAAGAATATAGAAAAAGAAGTATTAAGACATATCGACAAGACAATTAATAAATTCTTGCCCTCGATGGAAGAATTTAGCAATATTCCATACTCCAGAACTCTATTAACCTTAGGAACTTTACTGAATATTCATTCTTACTCACTTGTATATATTTTATGTTTTCCTTTAGCATTTATACAAAATATATTGCAGGAAGATATTTTCTTTTACTCTCCAGATTTAAGATTTACACGTTATGTCAACAAAAAGATAGCGAAGCTCGTGGAAAAAGTGGAAGATAGATCTCAACTCATCCAGATTACGTGGAAGGTTGTGATAGATTCCATTATAGAAATGCAATCTGTATGGACTCTCGAAAATATGTATTTAATAAAATATAGATTGGGAGGTAGACAGGATATTATAAATGCTGAGTATATAGGTATTCCAAAACTTCAAGCAAGCATTGTTCTCGATGATTTGGTAAGAGACGCTTTAAATAAGAATATTCCTACGCCAAAACGTGAAAGAGGTAGAATAGTCTGGGTGTGGATCCTTGAAGAATTCATCAAAAACAAACCATTACTACCATATTTAATAAATTACTTGCACGAATATTTGAGTGGAAGATTAAATACAAGACTCGGAAACAAAACATTGATTTATGCAAATTCGGTAGATGCACAGTTAAGAGAATTCAGGGATAAAGATAATAATTTATTTAGTAACGAATTTTTTAACAGATACAGAAGTATACTGTCTGAAATTAAAGAAGACGCAACAACCATGTTTTTTGCTGCTAAAAATGCATACGAAATTTTCGATGGTTATGAGGAACGGGAAAGAGTGGCAAGCAGACTTTTATCAGCAATTAGAAAAAGAAACAAATATGCTTTCATGAACATCTTGCTTAAGTCATTTATCGGAAAAGCTGAGAAACAGAAAGAAGTCAAAAATTTAAATAGGTATCTCTTTGATAGAATTGTCTCAAATGGTGTAAACTGGGAGAATTATGCTCTTGCAATTGTTATTGGTTTGATTTATGGAGGTGTTGAAAGTGGAGAACTCGAAGAACTGGAAGAGTAAAAAATTATCAGAAGATAAATTAAAAAAGGTGAAAAACCTTACAACTAACGTATTTAGCAAAATTGGTTCAGAGAACTACAGGCAGAAATTAGTGTACAATCTTCTTAATATTGCCAAAGCAAATAACCAGAGGGAGTTTTTCTGGACCCTCCTTAGAGCTTTAAATTCACAGAAAGATGACATTAAAGCTAAAGAGCTGGTTAAAGAGCTAAGAGACGTTTATCCGATAACATCTGGAGATTTTGAAAAGTTAGCGTATTCAGTTATCATGGGTATAATGTCTGCAAAATCTGAGCTGGGAGGTGATTAAAATGGGTAGGTACATTGTGATGGATATTGTTTTCTACGGAAACTCTTTGAATTACGACCAGGGAACGGGAAACTATCAGGAGCTTAAGAAAATAACAAAATGGGACGGGAGACAATACACACTTGTAAGCAGATATGCTCTAAGATATAGTCTGCTGGATACTGCAAGAAAAATGGGACTATGGGACATTGCCGGTGGCTCTAAGCTACAAGAAGCTGGAGAAGGTGAACAAAGGGTTATACAACCAACCCCAGAAATACTTCTGAGTGGTGAAATTTTGAAATATCCGGAGTTTGATCTTTTTGGGTATTTGATTACCCAACCAAGAGGTATCAATCAACCCCAGAACTTTAGAGCTGCTGTAGTTAAGGTAAGTCATGCAGTGTCGTTGACACCATTTAGCTACGATGCACTATTTAATGCGAATATTGGATTGGCAAATAGAAGAATGAAGATAACAGGAAAACTGGAACCAAATCCTTTTACTGCCGAGGAACATGAAACTTACTATCAGTATACAGTTGTCGTAGATGTAGATAACATAGGAAATCTAGAAGTTTATGTTAATGAAGGAGAAAATATTCAACTAAAAGATAAGAAACTAAAGATCAAAGGAATAAAAAATGAATCTGATGAAAAAGTGAAAATAGAATTTGATAATGGTGAAAGCATTGTACAGTTTGGTGATGAGAGAATAGAGCTCAAAGGGAAAGTTACATCGACAAATGATAAATTGAGAATAATAAAATATTCACTAAAAGAATCAGAAAATGAAGACCCAGTAAAAGAGCGAATTATTGGGCTTGTTAAAGCTATTTTAAATCTTAAAAGAAGCATAAAGGGACGAGAGGAAGATCTTTCACCAAAGTTAATGGTTGTGGGAATCTACAAGAACAACCCGTACAAGACCTACAAGGACAGAATATCACTTGTCGACGAGTATTGTGAAGAAGAGTACGACGAAGTAATAGAAGAATCGCTTGAAAATGGGAGAAAAATAAAAATTAAGCACGTAGTGTCTAAAAGTAAGAAACCAGTATTTGAGATCAAAGCTAGTGCCGAGAAGGAAGAACTGTCTGAAGATAAAGTTATCAACTTCATAAATGAGAGATTTGACAAAAACAAAGATGAGATCAGTCAGGTGAGGGTATTCTACGACCCGAGCGTAAAATGCGAAATTAAGTGAGTAGCTATGTCTGAGGAAAGGACACTGTTCATTGAACTTTTTCAACCATTTGCACAATACAGAAACCCTTTCACTTTCTACTATGCTCAGACTTACCCACTACCCCCAAAATCAACAGTAATCGGGATGTTACAGAACGCCACAGGAAAATATTACGATGAGGACTTCTGGAATCTGAAAGTTAGTGTCCACGGTGGATTCGAGAGTGTATTTTGGAACTACCAGAACTTGATTAAGGGGGATATTAGCCTAGCCATATACAGAGGCAAAATAATGCTCTGGAACCAAGGTTTACCTCTCTATTCTGGAGGACTAAACTCCCAAAGAACCCCCGTATATCAACAAGAGCTTTTCAACGGACACCTTTACATTTTCATTCGAGGAGATACAGAGTTAATAGAGCTGATAAAATCAAGCTTGGAAAAACCAAAAAAAGTTCTCTATCTCGGCAGGAGTGAGGATGTAGTGTTCACAAAGAACGTAATAGATATTAATGCCTACGATGTTGAAAGGAGTGTAAAAACTGTAAAGAAAAACATCTGGTTGAGTTATCCAACGTATATCAAGCTGAGAGACAAAGACAGCGGAGAGCAATTTCCGATAAAAAACGAGAAGTTTCCTGTTTACTCGATTCCTGTTAGGGTGGAGTTTTGGAACAATGGCAATAGAATCAAAAACAAAGCAGAACTAAGCAAAGAAACCGAGAGAAGGGTTGACTTTGAAACGGTCGTCCATACAGGCTTGGATTACGTTATATATCTGAGCAAGGATATTGAAATTGAAA
Source organism: Thermoplasmatota archaeon (assembly GCA_029259015.1). Classification (GTDB taxonomy): domain Archaea; phylum Thermoplasmatota; class E2; order UBA202; family JdFR-43; genus JdFR-43. The sequence continues at coordinate 4,354 of JAPDJQ010000018.1, forward strand.
TATTTAAACTAAATCTAAATGGTAAAAATCTCATTTTTAAGATTCCCGTGGACTTTGGGTGGTTATGATGAAACTAATCAATTCGTTGAGGGCAAAATCTGGAGATCAAGAGAACTTTTTGCTTAGAGACCACATACTTGAGACCTTGCGAAGGGCAAAACAGCTAAAGGTCTTCATAGATGCAAATGGCAAGTCTATAACGTGCGAGCAATTGAAAGATGGTGAATTCTTTAAGGCTTTAGCAACGGCTCTAATTTTGCATGATTTGGGAAAGATAGATTACGAATTTCAGAGGAGAGTACATGATACTGATTCTGAAGAGTGGAAAGAGCTTAGAGAATTTTTAAAGCCATTACGAAATATTAATGTCAGGCATGAGATACTGTCTTCGATCTGGGCTTCTATACTTTTGAGTAATAGCGAATGGAATGCAAAAATTAGAACCGCTATATTGCTTCACCACTATAACGAATATTTTGCCAACGAAAAGGACATTATGGAAATCGTGCAGAGCTATTTTGAGGGAATAGTAAGATATTTGAAGTTTTTAACTGAAAGATGGGATAAAATTGGGGAATTTCTGAATGATCTTTTAAATGCAGTTAACGAGAATTTTGATGAAGATTTTATAAAATCAGCTGCCAATGAAATTCGAAATAACATTAACGGTGGAGTTAGGAAGCTTCTTGAAAAAATAGAAAACCATGAGGATGATATTTCCGAATTTGCCGAATTTTATAGGATTAATAACGAAAAGCCTGAGTATGGATTTTTGCTGTTCTTAGGTTGTTTAAGGAGATGTGATTACTCTGCAAGTGGCGGTGTTGATCTGGAGAGGATAATTGATATGGAAGATATTTATACAGAACTGAAGGAAAAGATAAGAAACAGAGTTAAATCGAAGTCATTATGGCAGGAGGATTTCTTAAAGGAAATAGACCCTCTGAAGTCAATAGTATTAGTGGCGCCAACAGGTGCTGGAAAAACGGAATTTGCACTGTTATGGGCTGAGAAAAACAAGAGAAAACTAATTTACACTTTACCGCTTAGAGTTGCGTTAAATGACTTATTTTTAAGATTCAGAGAGACAGATAATGCATATTTTAAAAAAGAATTCGTCGATGTTTTGCACTCAACAGCATTCATAGAATACTTAGAAGAAGAAAGAGCTTCCAAATCACTAGATATAGAAAAACAGCTAACAGCATCAAAACTTCTATCATCTCCAATCCTACTAACCACGCCAGATCAGGTTTTTCTAACATCTTTAAACTACTATGGTTCAGATAAAGTTTTGGCTGTTTATCCATTATCCTCGATAGTAATCGATGAGGTTCAGACATATGATGAGGAAATGGCATCGATAATAGTTAGAACGCTTGAGATAGTCAGAGATGTTGGTGGTACGATGCTTGTAATGACAGCAACCCTTCCCCCTTACTTTGAGCCCTTCCTTAGAGATCTCGGATTCGATTTTAAAGAACTGGAAGATATTAAAGAAAAAGTCAAGAACTACAACATCAAAAGGCATAAAATTAAGGTCGTGAACAAGTCCCTTACTAAATACGAAAGTAACAGTGTAGTTATAGAGGAATCGGAAGAGTTTAAAGTGTGGCTCGATAATTTCAAAGACAAAAATACGTTTATAGTTGTAAACAACGTCAGTAAAGCAATAAAAATCTACAATTGGTTGAGAAACAAATGGCTGAAAGGCAAGGGCTATGATGAAGAAAACATAAAGCATAGGCTATACCTCCTGCATTCACGATTAATTGAGAAAGAGAAAAGCAGAAGAATAAAAGGCATAAAAGAGCAGTTAGAGAAAGGTGAACGAGTTATTGTTGTTGCAACTCAAATCATTGAAGCTTCCGTCGACTTAGACTTTGACGCAATGATTACGGAGGTCTCGACTATTGACAGTCAAATTCAGAGGTGGGGCAGAGTCTACAGAAATCGTGATGAAGACTATCCGGGAGACAATCCCAATATAATAATATTTACACAACTCGATAAAGGAACACTAGCGGTCTATCGTGATAAAAAAGTTCTTG
>JAPDJQ010000083.1 GCA_029259015.1 Thermoplasmatota archaeon
GCTGTGCCTGTGCAGTATTATATTTCTGGTAACGGATTTAACCTGGGGCCCTTCTCGTTTACTGAAAAAACCACGTTTAAGGAATGGCTGACGCCCGGGCATTATAGTGCAAAATTCAGTGCTGCAGGGCTTAAAAAACAATAAGCTTTTCAATAGTTCCTGCAGGTGTTTCAAAACCGCCGGAAAGCACGCCTTTGTTGCCCGAAACGCCAGCTGTAACTCCCGGTGGAAAAATCGCACCAACCAATGGAAAAATCAAAAACCCGTTTGCTGATCCACTCTTTGTTTTGTTGTTAATCGCAATCATCTTTGCTTCTACCAGCTTAGCAGTAATTTGCCTGAGAAAAAAACACAGAGGGTATTAGCGCTGTATGCTGGCTTTATTGTTTATTTTTTAGGGATTCTACAAGGGTTTTCATTTTTTTATAATTCTCTTCCACAGTGTCGTTCACATCTATTTCGTATAGCAGACCCTTATTTCTATAGTAATCCACGACAGGCTTTGTTTTTTCCTCGTATTCTCTGAAGCGCTTCCTTATTGCTTTGGCTTCATCATCTTCGCGAGCAACAAGCTTGGTTCCACAATCATCGCAGATATTCGCACGCTTTGGCTTTACGCTTGCGAGGTTGTAGATTTTGCCGCACTTGGGGCACTGCAGGTGCTTAGTAAGCCTCTCAATAGCAACTCGTTCAGGTAAAGAAAAATAAATTACTGCATTTAATTCCTTTCCAAGTTCCTGCATTATCCGTTCCAAATCCTTCGCCTGATTCACAGTTCTTGGGTAGCCATCAAGAATAAAGCCGTTGCTTATATCGCTTGCCCGCATCTTTTCCAGTAAAAGCTGTTTTGTTCTTTCATCATCCAGAAGTTTTCCTGCTTTTACCAATGCGTCAAACTCTGCTTTGAATTCTGGGTCTGTTGCAAGCTTCTCCCTTATAATATCCCCTGTTGAAAAATGTGCTAAACCATAATCGCTAACAAGCTTTTTTGCCATAGTGCTTTTTCCTGCTCCGGGAGGACCCATAAAAACTAAAAACAAAGCCATCACATCACCCTCACAATTTACACAAAATTATCCAATATAGTAAAAAGTTATCTTTAAATCTTTTAAAATGCGGTTCTGTTTCAAAAATTGTTGGTAAAATTTATTAAGTGGGGCAGTGTAGTATCACTGAGGTGATACACATAAACTGCCCCATATGTAAAAGGGGTGGTTGGGTTATTAAATATGGTGGTTATGGGAGCAGAGGGGCTTACAGGCACAGGTATAGGTGCAAGCGTTGCGGAAGAACCTTTGTAGTGGATTATGGTTACAAATGGCTGCACTACAGACCAGCTAAGGTTAGAGCAGCATTGGAGCTGTATGCAAAGGGTCTAACGCTAAGGGAAATAGCAACATTTATCGGTTGCTCAGCAAGCACTGTATGGCGCTGGATAATGAGATATGCACAAAAACTGTATGCATATATTAGGAGGTTCAGGCCAGAGAAAGTGCTGCAGTTGCATGTGGATGAGCTGTTTTTACGCATGAAAAGGCGATTTTTCTATGTTTTCGATGCAATAGATAAAGCGAGCAGGTTTGCTGTGTTCTCGATACAGAGTGCAAGGAACACTGAAAACGCTAAGCAACTGTTCAGAGAGGCACCGAGAGCAGAGTTCATAGTGAGTGATGGATTGCATGCATACAGAGAAGCATTGAAAAAATTCTATCACTATAAATGGTTACGCTCACACTATTACAGATGGCATAGGTTTAAGGATAAGCACAACAACAATATTGTGGAACGCTTGCAGGGTACTCTACGCAGGTGGTTGCACCCCAAGAGAGGATTCAAGAGCATAATTACAGCAGGTATTATGCTCAGGTTCTTCTACGTGTATTATAACTTTATTCGTGAGCACAGCAGCATTGCAAGCACTCCTGCGGAGAAAGCAGGAGTTGTGCAGAAGGAAAAATTGAGAAACTGGAAGGTACTGATAAGGAAGGCTTATTTTTTAATTTTGCTACCAACAAAATTTAGAACAGAACCCGCCCTCTGGTTGCTGTTAACTTATTTGACATAAAAATTAGTTATTTCTATTTTTACGAATCGCATTTTATAGGGGTGGGCCGCTGGAGGGCTGGTCCGACTCCAGCAAAAGAGCTTACCCCCAGGAGAGTGATAAAATGTATAGACAATTGGATTTAAATAGCTATCAGCTTGAACCAGCACAGTGTAAGCGCTGTGGTTCGTATGCAATAGTGAGAAATGGGCACTATAGAGGAACCAGAAAACAGGTATATAGATGCAAGCGCTGCAACTGCAGATTTGTATACAATTACTCTGATTTAGAGAAGATGCGGTTCCACAGCAAAATAATAGCGTTTGCCGTTGAACTGTACACAACTACTGGCATAAGCTTGAGAACTTTAGCAAGGAAAATGAAAGAATATTTTGGAATACTGGTTTCTCATGTCAGTATCAAGAAGTGGTGTACAAAGGCGGCCAAGCATGTATGTATTCCCAGATTGCATAAGCTAAACGCTCGTTTCTGGTGCGTCGATGAGACAATGATAAAGGTCAATGGGAAATATATATGGCTCTGGGTTGTTTTTGATCCAGAGAACAAGGTGGTTATTGCCTGGCATACGAGCAGAGTTAGAACGCTTAACGATGCTGTAACTCTGCTCAGGGAAGCGTTCAGGAGAACTGCTAATGTTCCGTGGCAGATAATAACGGATAACCTGCCGCATTACCGCAGAGCAATAGCAAAGGTGTTTTGCAGAGGAAATAGACCAGAGCATTTCGTGGCTAAAACAGTGAAAAGGAACAACTATATAGAGCGCCTGTTCCGCGAGGTAAAGTGCAGAACTAAATGGTTTAGTGCGTTTAGAGCGTACAGCTCTGTTGCGGAATTTTTCAAAGTGTTCTTTTACTGCTATAACCACTGCAAATATCACGAAAGCTTGCGTAGAACTCCATTGGAACAGAGAACACTGCAGCAGGCAATTATTTCTCTAGCCCCACTAACTTGACATTACCAGTATTGGGAAATGTTTTAATAAACAGGCATTCCTCGAAAAGATGCTGTGTTGCATAACTTGTAAGCGTTAACTTTTTATTTTTTTATTTAGAAAATGAGTGGGAGAACCTGTCGCTTGCTGTGCAAGCGGGAATGTGACTGGGCAGATATAAGTATGCGAGGGAACAGCTTCAGAACATAGAGAAATGGAAAAAGGAAAAGGGCTATGGGCTCAGCTTGGCTGAGAGCGTGTTCTCTGCACTGAAGAGGTGTTATGGGAAGTATGTTATGGCAAAGAAGTTTGAAAATATGCAACATGAGCTGTTATTCAAGGTTTTTCTATACAATCGGCTAATGTGATCTATGTCCTGCTTCTAACATAATAGGGATACTGTTAAAAAAGGGATAATTATGCAACACGGCAAACAGAACCGAAAAACAAAAGGTTTAAAAATACAAAAGAATATATTAGAATACAGATAGAATGAAGGTTGCCCTTGACTCAAGCGCAATTATCCTATTGGCAAAGGCGGACATATTAAGGCAGGCATGTTCGATAGCAAACCTTGAAACAACAGAAGAAGTAAAGGCGGAAGTAATGCAGGGATTGAAAAAAAGCAAAAAGGATGCCCTGTATTTACAAGAACTCGCTAAAGAGGGAAAGATAAAAATTGTAAAGATTGAAAGCAGGCTGGCTGAAAAATTCAAAAAAGATTTCAACTTGGGTCCTGGCGAAGCATCAATAATAGCCCTATCAATAAAGCAAAAGATTCCAATGACAACAGATGACAATAAAGCCAGAAAGATTGGAAAAATACTCGGCCTACAAGTTTTGCCCTCACTAAACTTCCCAGTAATACTTTACAGAAAAAAGAAAATAAGCTATGAAAAGGCAAAAGCCGCACTAAGCGTAATGGAAAGAGAAGGATGGTTCGGCGAGGATGTTATAAGGGAAGCCTTCAATAATCTGAAAGAAGAAACAAGGTGAAAAAATGAAAACCGTGCTGACAACGGTGAGATTACCGGAAAAAATAATGAAAGCCCTGGACGAAAAAGCAAGAGAAGAGGGACTGGACAGAACCACCATACTCAGAAAACTATTAGAAGAATCCATAAAAAGGTGGAAAATAGAAAAAGCCGCAAACATGTACAAGCAAGGCAAAATCTCACTCAGCAAAGCAGCAAAAATTGCTGAACTGCCGGTTGACGAAACAATGGAAGAACTTGCAAGGAGAGGAATAAAATCAGATTTGACACTCGAAGAATACAAAGAATCACTGGCAACAGCACTCAAACTATTCGAAGTAAAAGAATACCCCACAAAGAGAAACCACGAACCCAAAAACTGATTCCCGCGAACCAATCATTTGAAATCCGAGCGCTGAGAATTTGATTTTTTGAGCACCTGTTTTTTGAAATCATTAAGTGCCGATTTTTTGAAATTTAGCGGGGTTGTGCTGCGATGCAAGTTCCAAAAATCACAGTAAAATACCGGTTTTGGACAGAAATCAAAAAATCGGGGCTTATCGGAATTATTGGGGTTTTTTGGTTATTGGTTGTGTGTGGCAGCAGGAGCAAGGTGCTCAGAAACGCCAAAAAATAGGAAAAATAGCGATGGAAAACAAAGGAAAAGAAGTCCTTTCAGTCTGCAACCGCAAAGCACTCTCCAAAACCAAGCTTCAAATCCAAGCGCTTTATTTGCATATGGGAAAGAAATTATTAAGATGGTTTAATAAGCGAGTATTTTTAAAGGATTTGTAAAATTTTACTCATAGCGTCTTACGTATACCTCATAAAGTTTTACTCCAAGGTCGCAACTATTAGTCTCTTCATTATGTATAGTTATTCTAATCTTTTTCCCCCACATTAAACCTACCAAGTACAATCGCTCTTCTGTCCCATCGTTTCCAGCACCGACAATCGCACTATAGCTAGTTATAGTATCAGTACCAATATCTTTTCCGCTATTTACAACACCTGCACTTAAAGTTGTATCAACACCGTAACAACTACTATAGTCCACATTTCTAAGACCAATTTTTATATAAACGATACCTCTATAAAAGCTTCCTAGATCTATCTCAAAACCTGCCGTGTCGTTGTCACCGTCTATTTTTCCTTCTGTTGTAGATGTACTCTCATCCCCATCTACCGCATTACCAAGAGATGAAGGCTCTGTTAGCCAATTGTAGGTTCTATAAAGCGTTACTGTTTTTCCTTTTGCTATATCTTGAGCTTTAATGTTGCCTTCCACATCTAACTTTGCTGTTGGACTTGTTGTTCCTATGCCGACATTGCCTGAATTAAAGTAGGAGTTGCCGTTGGAATCCAGCTTTATTTTTACTGTATTGGTGCTGTCCGCAAGCCTCATCTCGCCGCTTGCAGATTCATCAGAAACAACCTGGAATATTTCGGCAGTATTTCCGCTGTTAACCACGCTCACAACTGTTTGGTTATCCGAATCTGGTTTGATTTTAAGCTTTCTATCAGGTGTTTCCACTCCAATTCCAATATTGGCTCCCTCAAGTGAAAGATAGTCATCACCTCTAAGAATTATTCTTGCATCAAAGTCTGTGCTTGCATCATTGGAAAAATCAATATACGGCATTCCTGTACCTCTAAGCTCAATCGAAGCCCCCTGATCCACATTCAATGCAGCACCTGCAGCCCCCCACTTAATCGCACCTGTTGCATTAATATCACCTATTACATTCAACTTATCCTGCGGATTTGTTGTCCCGATGCCGACGTTGCCAGTATCAAATTCACCATAGATTAAAGGGGTGGCATTTATATTGGCTTGCTTTAAAATAAACACATTGTTGTTTGTGTTGTTTTTTGCTGCTTCGTAGCCTATAGCAACTACATTGTTTCCATCATTCTCATATGCTGCATTATAGCCGATTGCGGTGACGTTGTTGCCGGTGTTGTTTTTGGCTGCTTGGTAGCCGGTGGCTGTTACGTAGCTACCGGTGTTGGAGTAGGCTGCTTGGTAGCCGGTGGCTGTTACGTAGCTACCGGTGTTGTTGTAGGCTGCACTGCTGCCGGTGGCTGTTACATAGCTACCGGTGTTGTTGTAGGCTGCCCGGTAGCCGGTGGCTGTTACAGAGTTGCTGGTGTTGTTTCT
>JAPDJQ010000091.1 GCA_029259015.1 Thermoplasmatota archaeon
CATTATATCCATCTCGTCCATCGCTATTTCATTACCATATGCATACACCTTTATATAATGTTTACCGAAAGTCATAACATTTATTTTCCATTCATATGGTGGGGAATAATCCCATCTCCACATTCTATCATCAATAGCAAATATAACCTTCTCAACCTCTCCATCCACCTCCGCCAGAACAGTCACCCTTCCAATGATAATGGTTACACCTCTCATTCCTAAATACCATGTTCTGGATACAACAGGCATTATTGCATGATCAAGAATGTAGAGATAACCTTCTTTCGGCTCTTTTATTTCAACATATGTTTTCACTGGCTTGTTCCCAAGCTCCACTAGAATGGCGGCAAGAAAACGGGCTGCTTTTGTTTCATATGTGAAATTTATTTTATCTATGCTGTCATTTTGGGAATGGCCGTATCTATAGCCATCGTAATGTGCCATAAAAACTGCATCATAACCGTATTCAAGATATGCCTGATGATCTGCTCCAGGATAATTTGGCACCCTTTCTACATTCATTTCTAATAGCTCGTAATATTTATTGCCAACGTCTATTGCAAAATCTGTAATCCATTTTGCTCTTTCTGTCTCAAAAAACCTCATATATCTGCCGCCTTTAGCTGTATCTGCATATCCAACCATATCTGGATTTAAAACTGCAATAATTTTTTCTCCATTCTCATATACATGTCTTGCATAACTATAGCTCCCATAGGTGCCAACCTCCTCGCCTGTATAAACCAAAAATCTTATTGTATGTGCCAGCCTATATTGACTCAAAATCTTTGCAATAGCCAGAACTGCAGCCACACCTGAGCCATTGTCATCTGCTCCTGGAGAATTTTCTGTAGTATCCATATGGGCGCCAATAATGACAATATATTCATCTTCTCCTGGAAGAGTGGCCACTATATTTCTATCTTCGAAACCTCCCATCTTCCACTCATAATAGGAAACGTTCAGTCCCATTGATAAAAATTCTTCATATACCCATTCCTCTGCTTTATAACATTGTTCGCTTCCAGTATAACGGGGGCCAAAGCTTACAAGAGTGGTGAGATAGTATTCAAGTAATTCCTCATTAATCTGCTTGATAACGGCCTCTGTCAAATTATAATTGCTCTGTGTAACTGGAAAAAGAGACAGTAAAAGCAAGCCTGCCATCAGCACTGGCATAAATCTCATAGGAAATATATGTGAGAGAGATTTATATTTCTTCTCCCTCTATCTGGGAAAAATGAAAAGTTTCTGCTGGACGCAGATAGCATTGGAATTTATAATTCGTGCAACAAGTCGATAAAATTGCTCATTTCATTTTTTAAAAATGGATGAAGGAATTTATCTGGCTATTTGCTTCAGAGAAAAAGGTGAAAGAAGATATGAGTACAGATAAGAAATAGCCATTAAACATTCCATCTCGCTTATGTATAACATTTTTTATATAGCTTTTATTTTCTGTTTATGCAACGATTATTTGGAACGAATGGAGTTAGAGGTATAACAAATGATAGCATGTCTTCGGAACTTGCATTGAAACTTGGAAAAGCTATAGGAAGTTATTTTGAAGGGAATATAATCATTGCCACAGATACGAGAACATCGAATGAAATGCTAAAAAATGCTGTTATATCTGGCTTAATTTCCACAGGATGCAATGTATTTGATGCGAAAATAGCTCCATCTCCAGCTTTACAATATTATGTAAAGCATAGTGATGCTGATGCAGGCGTTATTATCACAGCCTCTCATAATCCACCAGAATTTAATGGTATAAAGGTTGTTGACGAAGATGGTGTTGAACTATCAAGAAATAAGGAGAAGGAAATCGAAAAACTATATTTCAATGAGCGCTTTAAAAAGGCGGGATGGAATGAATTAGGCAAAGTTTATGATATCGATATCCTGGATTTTTATATTGAGGGCATTCTTTCATTGGCAGATACAGAAAAAATAAAAGAAAGCCAGTTTAAAGTTGTTCTTGATTGTGGAAATGGGGCAGCATGTTATACAATGCCTTATCTTGTTAGCCAAGTGGCAGAAGTTATATCTCTAAATGCCCAGCCAGACGGAAATTTTCCAGGAAGGCAGCCAGAACCCACACCAGAAAACATAAAAGATTTAATGAAAACAGTTAAAGCAACAGGAGCAGATTTAGGCATTGCTTATGATGGCGATGCTGACAGAGCAATTTTTGTTGATGAAAATGGAAATTTTGTTTATGGAGATAAAAGCCTGGCAATTGTTGCAGGATATAAGGTGGAGAAAAAGAGGGGAAAAGTGGTCACACCTGTTTCAACTTCAAGTTGCGTGGAAGATTATGTGAAAGCAAAAGGAGGAGAGATTGTTTATACAAAAGTTGGCGCACCGATAGTGGCAAGAAAAATGCTTGAAATAAATGCTGTTTTTGGAGGAGAGGAGAATGGCGGGCTGATATTTCCAGAGCATCAGTATTGTAGAGATGGAGGAATGGCGAGCATTGCTATGCTTGAATTGATGGCAGAAAAAGGGAAAATGTTATCAGAACTTGTTAAAGAAGTACCTTCTTATTATCTCATTAAAACAAAGGTCAAATGTGAGAACAATAAGGAGATAATGGAGAGACTTAAAAATAAGGTGGAAGGAGAAAAAATTGATTATACAGATGGAATAAAAGTGTATTTAAAAGATGGCTGGGTTTTAATGAGGCCATCAGGCACAGAACCCATAATCAGGATATATGCGGAAGGAAAAGATGAAAAAGCCGCCACAAAAATTGCTGATAGATATAAAAAATTGATAGAAAAAGAATTGGGCAGGGATTGAAGTTGGGGAGGCGTTTTATAAAAAACGCATCCCTGCCCAATTTCTGGATATTTTGGGCATAAATAAATGTTACTGTTTGTTTCGCTTGGCTGCCTGTATCGCCTTCTTGAAAACACCCATTAAAGTATGATATTCCCATTTGGAGAGCATAGCTCTTCCTATAACTCTGCGAAATAAAATGCGGGTATTTTCTTTTTTGTATTCAGGATAATTTATGGCATCCAAAAGCTCATCAAAAAATTCATACATCTTTTCCTTTTCTCTGCCATCTGCCAGTAAAACTTCTCTTGGTTCATATTTGCAGACAAAAAGCTCGTAGAGCAAAATACATACAGCATGAGATAAATTAAGGGATGGATACTCATCGCTTGTTGGTATTTTAACAAGCAGATCACATTTTTTGATTTCCTCATTTAGCAGACCATAATCTTCCCTGCCAAAAGCTATGCCCACTTTGCCATCTATTTTATAAATTTCTTTTGCAAAATCTCTTGCCAGAAAAGTTTTTCTTAAGTGATGTTTATCGTCTCTGCTTTCTATGGAGGTGGTACCAACCATATAATCTACTTTTTCCAACGCTTCATCAAAAGAATTCAGCAATTCAGCATTATCTATTATCTCTTGAGCATGCATTGCAAATTTTCTGCATTCGTCTTCATCCAGTGAAAAAGCAGGATTTACAAGTACGAGATTTTTGAAACCAAAGTTTTTCATTACTCTTGCCACCGCTCCAGCATTACCTGCATATTTTGGTTCAACGAGTATAACAAAGGCTTCCATTATAGACTGAATATGTAAACCATTATTGGAACTGTCTCTTCCTTTAAACCTGCTTTATTGTAGGCAACTGCATGAATATAATGATAACCTATAGCCCCTCTCCACAGCCATTCATAAGGAGCTACAGTATCTATATTCTGCACAAATCCATCCACATAGAATGTAACATTTTCTATGTCTGAGTGCGGATCATATGCAATTGTTCTAACTACTATTCTGCCAATTATTACTGTATTTCCACTTGCAAGCGGCCATATCTGGCGATCGAATAGATATAGATATCCTGTTAAGGGGCGCTGTAGAGTAATAGTCGGCTTTGTTTTGTCTATTTTTATTTCGACACTTTTTATGCTCTCGTTATTGCCCTTATCATCTCCACTATAAAATTCGAGTAAATGCTCTCCCTCCTCGCTTATAATAAATGGCCCTGTATATGTCTGCCATGCTCCGCCATCTATCCTGTATTTGGTGAAGACAATGGCATCTCCATCAGGATCAGTAGCACTTAAAGACACATTAACATCGGTAACATACCAGCCATTCTTACCATTTGGTGTGGAAGGATTTAGAGTATAGGTGGTTACAGGCGGGGAATTTTCTGAGACTATTGTGAAATAATAAACGCCACTTTTCACAGCATTGCCGAGATTATCCTTGGCGTATATGGTGAAAAAATATGTTCCTGGCAGGGTATAAATTTCTTTTCTGTAGTAAGTGGTGCATGGCTTATGGTGCATTGTGAAGTTTGCAGTGGAACAATCAGGATAAATTACCTCAAGATATACTCCATCTACTCCTGCACCGTTATCAATAATTGTACAGCTCACATTCACATATCCTCCAGATGTTTGTGTAGAGGGATTGGCAACAATATTTGAAATGCTTGGAGGCGTATCATCAACAATGTATGTCTTGTTATGTGTAACTTCTTCATTTCCCACATTGTCAATGCTGTAATATTCAACATAATTTTTACTTTCCTTACTTAAAGAAAATGCTCCTGTATAGAGATAAAAATTATTTGATTTTCCTACACCTGTTCCTGGAGATGGATTCCATGAACCATTCCATATTCGATAATATGTTGAATTTACACCAGATACTGCATCTGTGGCAGATAAGGTTATGGAGGAAGATGAGGTAACATAATTTATATAGACTGGTGTTGCCTGAATAGTTGTTGAAGGAGCATTAATATCTATTGCTATGCTTTCATCAGCTGTTAATGGAGCTGCTTCGACATTACTTGCATTGTCCTCTGCCCTTGTGTGCAATTCATAATAGCCCTCTCCATTTGGAGCATTAAAGTTCCATTGCCATGGTGGTGTTGTATCAGCAGCAAATGTCTGCCATGCACCCCATGTTGCATTATCGGTGCTATATCTGTAATACAAAGTTACCTTTTTCACACCAGAAAGAGTATCTGATGCAGAAGCTGTTGTTACAACAGGCAATGCAGTATACCAGTATGCCATTGCATCCACATTTGATGTAGGAGCAGTTATATCATAGCCTGCGTTCTCATCTGCTGTTAATGGAGCAGTTTCAGTATTGCCAGCAGTATCGTTTGCTATTGAATAAAATTCATAATAACCCTCTCCACTTGGAAAATTAAAATTCCATTGCCAGGGTGATGCCAAATCTTTGGCAAAGAAAGTCCATGCACCCCATGTTGCATTATCGGTGCTATATCTATACCATAAAGATACATTTGCCAGTGCATAATTATCACTTGCTGTTGCTGTTAAACTCGCTACAGCATTATGCCAGTATGTTGTTGCATCAATTTGGCTTGAAGGAGAAGTAGTATCCTGCAAAACAAAAGTGTATGTTAAAGATGTTGCCCATCCTGTGGCATTATATGCTTTGACAACATAGGAGTAGGTGCCCAGTGGATCAGGATATGCATAGGTATGATTGTAATACCAAGTGGTTGGAGCAATATAAGTCATTGAATAATTACCCATTAAGGTAGCATTTGGATAATAAATTTCAACATATGCTTGATCAGCGTTGGTTATATCTGCTGTAATATTATTATATCCGGGCACTTCAACAGGATCTGGGGCATCGCTAACAGAATTAATGGTAGGCTGGGCTAATGCATAAATAGCAATTGCAAAAACCATACCCAGCATAAGCAGCTTCTTCATACATGATTAATATTCCCAGAATATTAAAATCTTTTGGGATGGATGCGAGGGGCCGGATTTGAACCGGCGATGGCCTACGCCAGCAGATCTTGAGTCTGCCGCCTTGGACCTGGCTTGGCTACCCTCGCTTGAACATAATATTGATGGAATTTTTTAAACTTTACCATAGCTTTTTCTTGAAAAATGTTAAATCTATACTGTTCCAGTCGTCGAAGTCGTTTTGGCCATGGCTCCCATCTGAATAGTCAACGAGATGCCAGGAATAACGGTAATTCATGCAGCTTTTGTAATTACGATATTTCCAGTAACCTGTTTGCCATGGAAAGCGGGTGTTTTGGTTGTCAATGCCATTAAATGTAGAGCCAAACAAGCCGAG
>JAPDJQ010000081.1 GCA_029259015.1 Thermoplasmatota archaeon
ATTCTTGCATCTTTTGGCATTTTTTCTTGCCTTTTTATAATGTTATTTTTCATGGCTACTCCTGCTAGAAAAGAGAAGGGTAAAGATAAAATAATATTAAACAAGCTGGCTATGATTGCAAAAGAAAAAAAGAAGACGATATTGATTACAACTTTGTTGGCAACGATAGCCATGTCGTATTTTGCCACCACTATAGAAGCAGAATTTGATATGATGGATTTCTTGCCGGAAAAATTGGAAATAACCAGCGAAATAAACTATCTGCTAAAAAATTTCGAAGCAGCAGAAGGCGAAGAAGCAATTATAATGATAAAAGGAAATGTAGCCAATCCAGAAATGCTTAAAAAATTACATTCAATCGAGGAAAATATAAAAGATGATGCATATGTTGTTAAGGCAGAGGATTCAATACTTTCAATACTATCTTTAATGAAGGATTATGCAGAGAAAACATTTTATGATATGAGATATAACGAGAGTTTTGCACTATTATATAAAAATTATTTTGAGAATGGGCTGCCAAAAGAAAATGTAACAGAAGGAAACATCATTCAGCTATATAATTTGCTTTATGAAATAGCTCCATATGACGTAAAGAGAGTCCTGCATAGAAATGAAGAATATGACGAGTGCATAATAAGAATTGCCACGGACACTGGAAAAAAAGAGAATAATATAAGTGTATTGTATAGTGAACTCAAGAAAGATTTAAATGACAATCAGGGAATAATCACAGGAGGAATAATTTCCAGCTATATCATACTTAGAGAGCTCAGAAGCAGTCAGATAAAATCTTTACTGATAACAATACTTCTTTCTTTCTTAATTCTTGAGATAGTATTTTTGAAAGTAAAGAAGTCAATATCAATTGGAATATTATCTCTGATACCTGTTATTCTTTCTGCAATATGGATTATCGGAACAATGGCTATACTGGGTATCCCTCTAACAATAACAACTATAACAGTTGCATCTTTAGCAGTTGGACTGGGAATAGATTATTCAATACATATGAGTCATCGATTCATGCAGGAAAATGACTTGGTAAAATCTGTAACATCTACTGGTTCTGCTTTACTTGGCTCTGCTCTCACTACAATAGCTGCTTTTGGTTTGCTTTCCTTTTCCTTTCTTCCCCCTCTGCGTATATTTGGTGTGGCAATAGCAATTGCCATTTTTTATAGTTTCATATTGTGCGTCTTTATTCTGCCTGTTTTGCTGGAGATATGGAAATCATCTCCATTCTTCAAGTAATTTTCCATTTCTGGCAGAATATATGGAAGCAAGACATAAAATGGCAGATATACACGCGAAAGCAAGCATGAAAAGAATTAGAATAATGAACTGGCTAATCATTTCATATTCCATCAGGAATATGGGAATGCTTCCTCCTATCAGGGCTATAGTTGCTTCTGCCAGAGACGGACTTTTTCTGCTCAAAGCAATTTTTATTGCCTTCAAGCCACTCTTATCCTTTATTTCTTCTCTCACCCTCTCTGTAATATGAACTGCAAAATCTATGCCTACGCCAATTGCAATTGATGAAACTGTTATTGTGGATATGTTTAATGGAATGTTGAGCAATACAAGCATGCTTGGCTGCCATATTAAAAGGAATAAAATGGGTATCATGGTAAATGAGGCATATCTGAAAGAGCGGAAAACTATGAGAAGGCAGAGATACACTAAAATTAGAGAAATGAACATGAAACGAAGTTGCTGATCCATTAGCATATTATTCAGTTCAACGGTTATGGCAGCCAGTCCGGCAAGCTGAGAAATCTCTCCATATTCTTTTATCTCTGTATTGTATTGCCTTATTATCTGATTTATTGAAGAAACGCTTCTCTTTGTTTCCTTAAGCGGCATAATTGGCATTTCTATATAGATTAGAGTTTTGTTATAGTCCTTATTCAACATCATTACCTTGTATTTTTCTGGCACTCTCTCAAAAATATTTTTAACTTCTTCTTTGGTTCTTGGTATTCTTCCTGCGTTCAATCTTTTGACCACATCCACAATTGAATAGGCAGATGCATTTTCCACACCTGTATTTATTATTTTCTCCATTTCATCTAGTTTTTCAAGCAATTTTGGCTCGAGGATTCCTTCAGGGGGAGTTTCAACAAGTATGACTCCTGATTGCCCTGCATTGAATTTTTCTGAATATTCTCTCATAACAACATGGCTTTTCATTTTTTGAGGCATCATTTCCCATACAGATGTTCTTTGAGACACATAAGGAATGGAGGCTATTGAAACAAGAGAAACAAAAGCAAGAATCAATAAAATCTGTTTTCTATATCTTGTCAAATTTGCCAGAGAATTCCATTTTAATTCAACCCTTCTTTGTGGAGGAAAGGCAAGGAGCAAACACGGAATCAAAATCATTGTTGAAACAAAACAGTATGAAACACCTATTAAAAAGGCGAGACCCATATTCTCTATGGGAGGCATATCAGATGTAAGTAGGGAAGCAAAACCAACTATTGTTGTGATGGCGGATAAGAAAACAGCCTTTCCAGTTGTATTAATCATTTTTTTGATAGCTTCTTCCCTCTTTTTTCTCATCAATTCCATAAAATAATTTATCATGTGCAAAGAGTATGCCACTCCTAAAGCACCAAGCAATGGCAGAACAGCAATTACAGTTGGAGCAAATTCAACAGGCATCATTCCCATTGTGCCGAAGGTCAATGCTACAGAATAAAGTACAGGGGCTATAGCTATCAGTACAGTTTTCATTTCTCTATGAAACGCATATAAAACGAATAGCAGGATAAATAAAGAGAGCAAACCAACATTATAAATCCTTCCCATAATCCAGTCTATTGTTTCCTTATAAAGAGTGAGCATTCCTGTTGGAAAAGCTTTGACATTATGAGTTGTCTCGACTATTGGATATATTTTATCATCAAGCAAAGTATCAACATCTGCATCTTTGGTGGTTGTTAGTATAATTACCCCATTTTCGTAATCGTGTGAAATGAGCTTGTATTTTATTTCATCTGGTATGAATTTAAGGAGGAGATTTACATATTGCTGATTATTGGGTATCTCATCCTTTCCAATTATTGGAAAATTTGCATTTGTATCTTTTATTAAAGATGCAATACTTGCAGTATATACAACTTCATCTTCTATACCTTCTTCTGGATTTAAAGCATTTTCAATGCTATCCATTTCTTTCAGAGAGGGAACGCTCGTAATATTATCTGCTTCAATATAAATCATTAGAGAATCGATTGGCCACTCTTTTCTTATCTTATTCAGTAATTGAACACTTGGTTGTTCGGAAGGCATATAAACTTCAATATCAGATGTTATGACAACATTAACAGCTTGTAAAGAAATCAGGATAGTTATGATTGTAAAAACAAGTATTGTGAGTTTTGGCTTCTTAAGTAATAAATCATATTGCATCTCAAACCCTTTCCCTTATATTTTTTGTTTCTATTTAAAATTACCTGATTCTCCTTCTTATGGCTATGAAAATCACCGCAGCTATTGCAAAAATTACTTCGAATCCTGGCGTGCCTCCGCCACCGCCGGATGATTCAACTGTTATTTTTATTGAAGTTGTGTCCTCCTCCCCATAATTATCCATTACAGTTAATGTAACAGTGTATTCTCCTGCCTTTGTATATTTATGAGTTGGATTTTGCTGATTTCTTGTTGTTCCATCTCCAAAATCCCAGTCCCATGAAACTATTGTTCCATCTTCATCTGTGCTATCACTTTCAAAAAATATATTTGAACCGACTTTTGGTTGTTCGGGAGAATATTTTATTTTTGCTACAGGAGGGATATTTTCCTTCTCTTCATGCTTCCAGTCGACAAGCTGTATCATAAGGCTTTGGTTTCCTCCTGTATCTATCAAGCGCTCAATCATTCCCTTTTTTGCATTCCAGAACATGTATGTATTGTTGAAAGGTATTATATCACCAAATGGATTGTAGCCTGATTTTATTATATATACATCTCCATCTACCTTTGTGCATTCAAATGAAAATGAAACTTCTCCACTCGTTGGATAATCTCCGTAATATAGAGTTGCATATGAATTTGCCTCCCATTTTTCTCCTTCATTTACCGGAAAGTTCATGAAATCAAGAGGAGGGTTATATTCTGCTTTGATTGTAGCTTTACCAACTGGTAAATTTGGTATTGGAACGGTAGTTGATACATTTATATAGACATCGTTTTCATTGCTTACAACAGATAGGTTCTTTGTTGTGAAATAAATGGTTCCCGTTGCTTCTATTGTAAATGTACCATCAATTGTTTGATCCTTTCCAAATAAATTTCCCTCTATATGGAGTGTTCCTGAAATAGACGCATTCATTGCAGTTTTATAACATCCGACAGCTTTATCATCTATTTCCAGTACTTCAACGTCCACTACTTTCAATAAGATATTAACACTTTTTGTGGAAATGTCTATACTGAATGAGTAATTTTCATAATCTATGCTTTCACTCACACTATAACTCCCAGAATATTTCCAGTAATCACCCACACTCCAGTTTGGTTTTTCTAATGCGGCATTGGCATAAGGAAGGAAAAGCAATAGTAGGGCAATCGTTAGATATCTCAACTTCATATTGGCTTATTTGCTCGTCATATAAAATTTTTTGCATCGATTTCAAGGCGAGGAGAAATTTCTCCTGCCATATTTTTTCTCATTGCCTTTTCCACATCCTTTTCATTTGCAAGCACCCACATCAGTTTTATCCATGCTACTTCTGGCAACATATCCTCGCCTTCTATCACTCCCGCTTTAATCAGTTTTCTGCCTGTGGAATAAACATTCAGATTAACCCTTCCATAAAGGCACTGTGTTGTAATAACAACAGGAATTCCTTTCCTTGTTAATTTTTTGATTGCGGGAATTAAATCCTCGCCGACATGCCCTAATCCAGTGCCAGCAATGACGATGCCATCCTTTCCATCTATCATCTTTTCGAAATCTTCTCTTTTCATTCCGGGATAATAATGAATCAGAGCAACATTTTCATTTAACTTTGTTTTTGCCTTTACTTTCCCTTTGCTTTTTTTCCTGTATTCGCCATAAAATTCTATTTTATCTTCGTTGATTAAACCAATGGGCTTTGCATTTATTGAAACAAAAGCGTCGCGGCGGGAAGAATGCATTTTCCTCGCCTTTGTAGCTCTATGAATGTAGCATCCATTTGAGGAGATGCTGCTGTGCATCACAATAACAACTTCGCCAATATCAGTTAAGGCAACTTTTGTAGCGGCCATTAAATTAATGAAAGCATCACTGCTCGGTCTATCAGAAGAACGCTGACTCCCAACAAAAACAACTGCCCCATTCAAATTTTTAAGCATAAATGCCAGAGCAGCCGAAGAATAAGCCATTGTATCCGTCCCATGAGCTATAACAACTGACTTGCCCTCATTCAAATATTTTGCTGCTTCTCTCGCCATTTTCTGCCAGTCTCTGGGCTTTATATTTTCGCTCAACTTCTGAAACAAAATTTTTGCCTCAATATTGCATATATCAAAAATTTCTGGCATTGTAAAGGCGAGTTCTTCTGCCGTAGAGGCAGGATGAACGGCGCCAGTTTCATAATCAACATAACTTGCTATCGTACCTCCTGTTCCTATTAATGCCACTGTGGGCTTTTTTTCATCATATGGAATCTCCCCCATTTTCCTCTCCTTTTTCCCTCCTTTCTTTATTATTCTTATCTTGCATCCTTTTAAATTAATGCCAATATTGTAACCATTTGGAAGCTTTATAATCAAAATATTTTTCTTGCTGAAAGCATGATGTGGCATTACAATGCCCCTGTAAATTTTTCCATCCTTTACAACTTCAACTTCATCTCCCACTTCAATCATTAAAAGTTAAATACATGTTTGTATATAAGCACTGCCAACAGCCCCGTGGTGTAGTGGTCAAGCATGGCGGACTTTGGGTGGGCACTCCGCGGCTCACCTCCGCCTGCGGCCCAGAAGAAATCCGCCGACGGCAGTTCGAATCTGCCCGGGGCTATGTGCTCCCGTGGTGTAGCCCG
>JAPDJQ010000062.1 GCA_029259015.1 Thermoplasmatota archaeon
GAAAAATAGCATATGTAAATGATTATTTTGCTAAAGTCCATGGTTATAATGCTAATGAGCTTGTAGGAGAATATATTGATGAAATATCTTCTAAGGATAAAAATTCTTTGCTCCATCTTAAGGAGAAAATTTTAGAAAAAGGCTATGCAAATGCAACTGAGATATACCAGCAAAAAAGAGGTGGAAAAATATTTCCAATGTTAGCTGCAGGAACTTTAGTTAAAGATGAAGAAAATCCACCATATATAGCAATTACAGCCATTGATATTACAGAAAGAAAGGAAATGGAGGAGCAATTATTGCAGCAAAAGAAACTTGCGTCTCTTGGTAGGCTTGCTGCTGTTGTGGCTCATGAGCTTAATACTCCATTAGCTAATATTATGATTACAGCTGAATATTTGATGGAAAAAGCAAAAGATTATAAAGAAGAGTTGGAAACAATAAAAAAGGAGGTTGAAAATGCATCAAGTATAGTCAGAGATGTTCTCAATTTTTCGAGAATAGGAATTAAAGAAAAGAAAGAAGTAGATATGAAGGAAATCGTAGACAATGCTATAGAAAAAGTGAAAAGAATTCTTCCATGTGATGATGTAATAATTCAAAATAGAGTTGAGAATTGTAAAGTAATCGGAGATAGTCAAAGATTAATGGAATGCTTTGTTAATATAATCAAAAATGCTGTAATGGCCAAAGATGAGAATAAGGGTTGCCACTATGTAATTATAGATGCTGTAGAAAAGGATGATAGGGTTGAAATAATAGTTAGAGATAATGGCATTGGCATGGATGATGAGGTGCAGAGGGAAGCATTAAAACCATTTTTTACAACTCGCCCTCTTGGAGAAGGAACAGGCTTAGGACTTTTTATTGCAAATTGGATTGCCGAGGAACATGGAGGAAAAATCGAGATAAAAAGCAAGGAGGGAGAGGGAACAGAAGTGAGCATAAGTTTGCCGAAAGAGGAGATTGAATGAAAGTGCTTGTAGTGGATGATAACCAAACATTTCTTTCGCAAATGAAGAAATATCTCTCCACCAAAAATTTTGACGTGGACCTGGCAAATGGCGGTAAAAAAGCAATAGAGAAACTACAAACAGGAAAATATTCTGCAGTTGTACTTGATTTGAAAATGCCCGACCTCCCAGGAATAGAAGTTCTGAAATGGGCTCACAACCATCAGATAAAATCTCGTTTTATCGTTGTTACAGGATATGGCGATGTGGAAAGCGCTGTGGAAGCAATGAAACTTGGTGCTATCGATTATATACAGAAACCATTTGATGCCGAAAAACTGGCAAAATTACTCCATGATGTGTGTGTAAAAAAGAAAAAGAAGGCAACATCCAGCCCATTTATTGAAATGTTGAAAGAGGAAAAGCAAGCAAAAACAATCCTCATTACCGATATTAATCCAGCAGAATTTGAAAGGAAATATGATATTAATGCTGATAAGAAAATATGGTTGAAAAGAATAGTAGATCAACCATTGCCAAAAATAGTTGATATAATGAGAAAATTTGCTGAAGAAGAAAGAGTAATAATAGTTCATTCAGGCATTGGGTATCTTGTGAAAACATATGGGAAAGAAAAACTAATTAAATATTTGCAGGCGTTGAATAAGATAATTACGGAAAGAAATGCCCAGCTATTTATAGTGTATAAATCACAGAAAGAAAAGATGCTACTTAACGAAATCTATGAGAAAGATATTTCATCTTCTATAGATAAAGTTGTCAGAATATATAAAAATTCTACAAGAAGAAAAATATTGCAATTGCTCGAAGCTCAGCAACCTCTTACATATACTCAAATAATGAAAGAGCTGGGAATAGAATACTCATCAAAACTTGCCTTTCATTTAAAAACCCTACTTAAAATGGGTATAATTGAAAAAAACCAGAGATTTTATTCTCTCACTACCTATGGCGAACATATGGCAGGGATACTTGACACATTAATTTCAGGAAATAGCAGAACACTTGGTAAAATAGCTTGGTTTCCTTTGTAAATATAAATTGACAAAATTTTAACAGCTATAAAATCTGTATAAATTGGTATACAAATTGTTTAAAAACCAACCAATTTTTTATTCTCCATGAGAAAGATATATGGCATGGGGGAGACGAAAACTTTTTTGAAGAAAAAACCCATAGTATGCAGCGAATGCGAGAACTGGGAAAAGGATCCAATTCCATACAATAACATATATTTTGGCGTTTGCAAAATAGATGGCCAGATAAAATACGAATTCCATACATGTGATTTTATCAGAAATACTTTTTAAAACCGCTTTTCTCTTTTCTTTTTATTTTAATTTTTTCTCAATTTTGGCTTTGACATAAAAAATTTAAACAAGGAAATTTTACACTATCATAGCCCCGTGGTGTAGTGGTCAAGCATGTGAGGCTCTGGACCTCACGACCCAGGTTCGAATCCTGGCGGGGCTATACAAAATATTTTTCAATCCATTTTACTGCTTCATTTATTGCTCTTCTTCTTTCATTTTCATCTGTGAAGGAATGGTTTGTGTTAAAGAATAAAATTTTCTTTGGCTCTTTTGCCTTTCTATAAATTAGTTCTGCATGTTTATATGGCACAAGTTCATCTTTCAGGCCATGCATTACAAGCAAATGAGAGCACTTTTCTATTTCTGCTGTTATATCTGCTACATAATTGTCAATTTCAAATTTGTATGGGGTGGCAAGAATGGCAAGAGAACTTATCTCACGATTCGCTGCATATTTTATTGCCACCATTCCTCCTAAAGAGGAGCCAAAAAGAGCGCATTTAATGCTGCCGTATCTTCTAGCTAAATATTTCATCACTTCCTCCAGATCCTTCAATCTATCCTCTAGTTTATAAGAGAATTTTCCATCACTTTCCCCACATCCTCTAAAATCGAATCTCATGCATGATATTCCCTTTTCATTTGCGACCTCAGCTATCTCCATATATTTTCTGCTGTTTTTACTTGAAAATAGGCCATGGCAGCATACAATAAATTTATTGCTTTTATAATGAACAACACCCTTTATACCATTTACATTAAATTTTTCTGATTCTTTCATCTTCTCTTAAAACAGCATTGTAAGAAATAAACATTTCTATTATAGCAAAGATTACTGAAATGAAAAGAGAAGCCAGGGATAGAGAAAAGAATAACATTACTGCCATACTCATGCCACCATACAATATTTCCACTGAAAGAAAAACAATGGTTAATAAAGCAAATAAAATGCAGAGCATCAAGAAGAACATTGCATTCCTAAGCAACTTTCCTCTTTTTATTAGAATTTCTAGCTGTTCGTGAATAAGCTCCTCCCATTTTTTATCTGCCAGCAATTTTTCATGAAATATTCTTATCCTATCAATGACTCTTCCATATCTCTGCTGAATGCTCAATGAAATTAAAGCAGCTGCAGAAAGTATAACTATTGGCACCAAAGAAACTTGTAAGGCATCGACAACGTTCATGTTGTTAATATTTGCCTCATATATATCTTTTCAATAGGATAATTTTTAAACCAAAACAAATTTTTCATTATGGGTGAAATCGATTTTGAAAAAATCGAAGAATCAATAAAAAACTCAGGATGGTTTTATTTTGGTGAAAAAGATTTTGAATGTCCGGGAGTAGGAGAGAAAGAAAAGGATTTTTACATGAAAAATAATTTACTGCCGCCTCCGTGTGATAGCTGTTATAAAGCCCTGCTATTCTGGGAAAGCAATTATTCCAGAGAAAATTTGATGAATTTATTTAGCTTAATAGACTCCATAGAAGATAGCTGTAAAGGAAAACTAAATAAAGGAGTAGTTGTTGTTTACTTTAGAAAGAAGGCACAAATGATGAAATTTCTCAAGAACCTGAAAAATAAAATGCATGAATATGGCGTTAAAGGAAAGATTCAGTGGAGAAGAGCCTGTAAGGAATATCAAGATATTAAGCCGGAGTTATGGAAAAATGCAAAAGAATTTATTGGAATAAAGAAGAGCAATCTTAAGACACTGGACGATTTTTGAGGAAAAAATGACAGAAAAAAAGAAAGTACTATTCATATGCGAGAACAATTCTGTTCGCTCTCAGATGGCGGAAGCATTTCTAAATCATTTATATGGTGAAAAATATGAAGGATATAGTACAGGCATAAAAGCAACCAATGTTAATCCACATGCAATTAAAGTTATGGCCGAGATAGGTATTGATATGTCTAAGCAGCATTCAAAAGACATCAGTAAATATGCTGGAAATGAGTTCGATTATGTTGTTACTGTATGTGATGAAGCCAGAGAAAAATGCCCCTTCTTTCCAGGAAAAATAGTTTTGCATAAAAGATTTGATAATCCTCTTGAATTTAAAGGAAGCGACGAGGAAGTAATAAATAAATTCAGAAGATTGAGGGACGAAATCAAAGAATGGATAGACAAAATGTTTGGAGATTGAGATTAAAACTTTTATATTTCCTTTAATATTAATTTTCAGGAGGTAAAAGCATGAGGAGGCTGCTTCCTATTGTGGCGGTTTTTATTGTGATTTTTATAGCGTGTAATGCAAAAGCTGATGGCATAGATGAAAACACTCTTGTTGAGCTTCTGCCAACTGTTGATGATATTCCTGTGCCTCCATGGTTCACAGATGAATTTCATGACATATTTGGAAATCCTTCTTCTGGCTATGAGGACTGGAGCGAGACAACATATGCTTCCTTTACCGGATGGAAAATGACTCATGGCAGGGTTAATTCAACTACTAGTTCAGACTACTATTATTACTATGATCAGGAAATAAGAATTGGTGTTAGTATTAGGGTTTCAGATCATACATGGTATTCTTCAAAGTATGGAAGGAATGTTACCGCAACAGAATCCAGTTTCCTTTTTGATAAAGAATGGTATAGTGTCGGAAATGGCACAACAGAATTTGGCTATAAATCATATGAAATAGATGATACTCATTTCATTTCTTATAGAGATGCTCAGGAAGCTGTAGTGGGATTTAAGCCATATGGAATTGATTGCACCGCCGGCTATTTCTCAAAAATTGGCGTATATGGAGTTTATATAGAGCTGAATGGTCTCCTTTATACAAGTTTTGACTGGCTGAATTGGGAAAGAGAATATCTTATTCCACCTGAAAGCCTAATGGCAGATGATACCACATGCTTACAATTCCTTAAAAATTATTTTGATAACTATACTCGCGATGTTTTCAATGAGCTAGAAGATATACTGGCATCGATGAAACCGCCGTCGAATCTTTCTATAACACTTGAATATTATTTTGACATAACAGATGGCAAGCCTTTGATTACAACATGGAATGATTATGTAGTTAATTGTGGATTGAAGAAATATTATCTGGAGTACAATATGACTGTTGAGCATTTAGCAACAGGTAAAAAAGAAGTCATAACTGGATTTAAAGACGGGAAAATAAGCATGGATAAAGTTTTCAATGTTAGCCTGGTAAATTCAACTGGAGATGGAAGATTTCGCATCACACTTGATGTTCTAACTGATGATACAGAATATATAGATAGGGTTAAAGATGATAGTTTTCTCCCAAATAAAGCAGTTATAGAATGCAATGTTGAGATAAGTAGCAGAGGAAATATAAGAAAAGTGATGCTAACAAAAGCAAGGCATTGCTGGATTAAAGTCGGCAATGAATGGGAAATTTTGTGGAGTAAAAAAGGATATAAGCAAAAAGATGGAACAGATGGATTTGAAATAAGGCTTAGGAGTGTTCTTGCATGGGAAAAGAGAATAAAATACTATATTTACAAATTTTTACAGGAGAGCAATTTTTACGGCAATGTAAAAGATGCTTATAAATTTGATTTAACAATGATAGACAGCATACCAATTTATTATGAAAGGGGAGGAACACCCGGCTATGATCCTTCTTTGAATATAAT
>JAPDJQ010000133.1 GCA_029259015.1 Thermoplasmatota archaeon
TTCTTTTTTTCATCTTTTGCCATCACAGCATTTTTAATTACATTGATGAAACATTCAAGTAATCTTTGCTCATCACCCAATACCTTGTAAGGTGGTACTCTATTCTGAAATATTATGTCATCTGTTGCACATATTTTCTTCACTTTTTCTATCGCTTTTTCTACAATATGCTTTATATCAACTTCTCTTTTTTCTATCCTCTGCATTCTGGAAAAATTCAGTACATCTCTAATGACCTTGGATGCATTTTCCACTTCCCTTTTTATCGTCATTAACTCTTCCTTATACTCGTCATCCAGCTTACTTGCAAGATATTCTGCTGTAATAGCAATGTTTGCAAGCGGCGTGTTCAATTCGTGCGCCACCATTGCTGCCAGCCTGCCGAGTGATGCAAGCTTTTCCTGCTGCATGAGTTTTTCTTCCATTTTTCTTTGTTCTGTAATCTCATAAGTAAAAACAGCTACTTGATGTACTTCTCCCTTCTCATCAAAAACTGGATAAAATCTGTTATCAAACCATCTTCCATTGCGGGTATCCACAAAATGAACTGGCTTTTTCGTTCTCTGCATTTCTCTAACTTTTGCAGTTCTTTTTTCAAAAATGTCTGGAGGAAGATATTTTCTTAAATTGGTTCCGATGATTTCTTCTCTCTTTCCGCCCAGTGATTTTACCATTGCTTCGTTTAAATCCAAAATGGTTCCATCCAGCTCAGCAAGCAACATTAAATCATGTGTTGCATTAATAAGTGTGCGCATCATTTTTTCTGCTTTTCTATGCTCTGTCACATCTCTCCCCAAGGCAACAGAGCCCACAACTTTCCCATTTTCATCCACAAGATTTCTTGAAAACCATGAAATAATTTTATTTTCTCCACTTTTAGTGCGTATAACTGTTTCAAAATCTTCTACCGCTTCGCCTTTTTTAATTATTGCCATGGCTTTCTCAAAAATCTTTTTTCTGTATTCTTCATCCGGATACAACCATTCCCATATCTTAGCGTGACCTACTACTTCTTCCTTTGTATACCCGCTTATTTCTTCAGCAGCTCTATTCCATATAATGACATTGCCATTTTTATCCAAAACATCAAGCCATACATTTGCATTTTCAATAATGCTTTCCAGATATTCTTTCAGTTTTCTTACTTCTTTTTGAGCTTTTTTAAGCTCTGTTATATCCGTAATTATGCCCAGTATAGCCTTTTCATTTTCATAAGGGATTTCTGTGGTGTTAACTATTATATCTCTTTTTCTTCCCTTTTTATCAACTAGTTGACATTCATATGAAGTTGTTTTTTGTTTCCTCATGAATAATTTCCTTATCTTTTCTCTATCTTCTGGCGCAATGAGATTCAAAAGATCAAAATCAGGAGAGCATAGCTCTTTCCTGCTATACCCCGTAAGTTCCTCTCCCTTTTTATTTACATATACCAGTCTCCTCCCTTTATTGATAAAAATGGCGCTTGGCGAGTTTTCTGCAAGTATTCTGAATTTTTCCTCACTCTTAATTAGAGCATCTGCTGCTTTCTTTTTTTCAGTTATATCTAGGTCCAAGCCTCTATATCCTATCAGGTTTCCCTTTTCATCGATAACGGGCACTCCACTTGTGAGAAGCCATCTTTCCTCGCCATTTTTGTGCAAATTTCTGTTTAAAAATTCTCTGAATGGTTTTTTGTTTTCAAATATTTTAAATGCTTCTTTCTTCAATTTCTCCTTATCTTCTGGATGGAATAAATCATAAAAATGTTTTTTACCCACTATTTCTTCTGGCTTATATCCAAGTATTTTTTCAACAGCCGGGCTGGAATAAGTATATAAGCCATTGGCATCCACTTCCCAAATCCATTCATTTATATTCTCAGCCACTTGGCGAAATCTTTCTTCCATCTCTTTTATTTCTGTTATATCCATTGAAAACATCGCTACCTGAACTACCTCACCATTTTCATCTATTATAGGATAATAGCGATTATCAAACCATTTCTTGGGCTTATCAATAAATCTCACAGGCTTCTTTGTTCTTATAACTTCTAATGCTTTTTTCACTTTATTTTCAAATACATCTGGCGGAATAATATCCTTATAATCCCATATACTCTTGCCTATAAATTCTTCTCTACTCTTCCCTCCCATTGCTTTTGCCATTGCCTGGTTTAAATCAACAATTGTTCCATCTGGTTTAACAAGCAAAACCAGATCATGTGTTGCATTTATTAAGGCTCGCAATTTTCTCTCATTTTCTTCTATTTCCCTTTCCTTCTCAACAAGTTCTGTTATATCGTGGATAAATGCAGCGATTTGTGTTACATTGCCATTTTCATCAAAAATTGGATAAAATCTGTTATCAAACCATCTCCCTCTTTGCTCATCTATAAACTGTACTGGCTTTTTGGTATGCTTTACTTCCAAAGCCTTGGCAAATCTTTTTTCATATACATCTGGAGGAATAAAACTTTTAAGATTTGTGCCAATGAGTTCCTCTCTTTTCCCACCAAAATGTCTTGCCATTGCTTCGTTTAAATCAACAATGGTTCCGTCTTCAGCTGCCAAAATAATAAAATCATGGGTTGCATTTAGCAAAAGGCGTATCTTCTCTTCGCTCTTTTTCAAAGCTTTTTCCTTTTCAACAAGTTCTGTTATATCATTGATGTTAACAACAATTCCTCTAACAATTGGGTCTTCAAGAAGATTTCTCCCCTTAACATCCATAAATCTCCATTCACCATTTTTATGAATAACACGAAATCTTGCAGACACCACCTTATTTGGATTTTTGAATATCTCCTGCAGTTTTTCCATAGCAATTTGTAAATCTTCCGGACAAACAAATTCTAGGGCTTTTTTTCCAACAACTTCTTCTGGGGAAAAACCGAGAATCTTTTTTATAGATGGAGAAATATATTCCACCACTGTATTTTCATCAATAACCATTATTATATCGGAGCTTTCCCTCACTAATGCCTGGAAATATTCCTTGCTTTTCTGCAGCTCCTCCCTCGTTTCCCTATATTCAACTATATCTGCTATTTTCATTGCAACGTGGTTAAGCAAATCTATCTCTTCTTTCAGAAATGGGCCATTATCTGCAGGCGGCGTCTCCTCCAGATAGCCTATTTCCACGATTCCTTCTTTCTTTCCGTTGATTATTATATCTGTTGCCTTTCTCCATTTTGTTTCCATATATTTTCTGGAGCAATATTCTCTATTTTTAAGCACGATTCTGCTATATGCAAGTTCGGCATGTTGCAAGGAATCAGGAATGATTTCCACTATTTCTTGCAAAATTTCATCAAGAGAGATATCCTTTCTGGAGATTGTTTCAATGCTGTACAGACAGCTCAATTCCTTGAGTCTCTCTTTCAAGTTATGCACTATTTCTTGCATTTTCTTCTTTTCCTTTTTTTCCTTGCTAATATCTTGAAAAACTATCATCACTACTTCTCTATCTCTATATCTAGCACCTAAAAAGAATAAAAATACTTCTATCTCCTTTCCATTCTTTCCGATTATTTTGCATTTTAGCGAGGAAGATGTAGCATCTTTTTCTTTCAGCATTTTAAGCATTTTTTCAATATCTTTCATGGAATCAATGTGTATAAAATCGATCCAGTTTTTTCCTACTATCTCTTCTTCTTTTTCTATTTCCAAGATTTCCATTCCTTTCTTATTTATTGCTGCAATTTTACCATTTATGAATATAATTGCTCCATGAGAAGAAACATTAAACGATTCTATGAATGCTCTGCCCAACCAGAAGGAATCTTTCTCCATGTTTAACACCCATATTATTAATATTAAATCTTTACTGTATATAAAGTTTGCAAATGCATTCTAATTGCCCTATCTATCAAATAATAATTTACAGGCAAATTTTTCTCAAAAATCTCTTTAACTTTTTCCTCTTCTGATGGAGCTACCTCCCTACTCAATTCAATTATGAAAGCATAGATGTCTTCTTTTTCGTACATCCAGTCAATTGCCATACCAATTGCTGCTTTTCCTGCTTCCCGAAAACTGTAATTGTTTATTCTGGAAATATTTTCTGCGATCGAGATAAAAGTGGTAATATCTTTTGGTTTCTCATCTGTGTACCCAAATGGATAAAATATAATCTCTCCTGCTCCAGTGTGAAAATCTATGGCTATAACAAAGCTTCTGTTCTCCACAAATTCTTTTATGGCTTTAGTTTCTTTCTCACTGAATGGCTTCTCTCCTCTATATTCTGGAGGATAACCAAGCAGGTGAAGCAATAAATCGCCATATGGCGTGGCTGTTGTTGATAAAAAATACCATGGTTTCCATTCATTCCAGCCAGCATCATAATTTCTGTTCAAATTTACACCTTTCATTACAGGAAATACATTTTCGCCCAAGCATCCATTAGGTTCCATATTTTTCCTAGTATTATTTTCAACTCCATCGGGATTAACCATAGGAATAATAAAAATCTCAGCATTGTTTACAAGATAGGCGATGCTTTCATTTTTGCCATAATTTGCGCATATTGCTTCCATGAAATAGAGTAAGAATTGGTAGCCAGGTTTTTCATTTCCGTGATGTGCCGCCATGAAAAGAATCTCAGCCTCATTCTCATCTATTGAAACATTATCCGATATTTTAACCATAAATATATCTCTTCCACCGTAACTTTTCCCCAAGGAATGAAGTGTAAAAATGTCTGGATACTTCTCTTTCAATTTTTGGAGATTCTGCAGCATCTCATCATAACTGTAATAGTGGAAAGTATGATTATTTGCTGCATTAAAATGAGGTAATAGAAATATGATGGCTACCATTATGCAAAGCTTCTTCATGCAATCACAATTAAAAATCTTTTTTAAAACATGTGCTTTACTTATATGCTCATAAGAAAAGCCATAAGCAAAGATGCAGAGAAAATAGCAAGAAACAATGTTTTGCTGGCAAAGGAATCAGAGAATACGGACATAGAATATGAAAAAACTTTAGAGGGTGTAAAATCACTTATTAATGATGAGATGAAGGGTTTTTATTTAGTGGCGGAGGAAAATGGCGAGATCATTGGCCAAGTTATGGTGACATATGAATGGAGTGACTGGAGGGCAAAGCAAATATGGTGGTTGCAGAGCATATATGTGGAGAAGAAATGGAGAAGAAAGGAGATAATGAAGGCATTGTTAAATGAAATCGAGCAAATAGCAGCAAGTAAAGGCATAGTTGCTCTTCGCCTTTATGTTCATGAGAGAAATGCTGAAGCAATTAAAGCATATGAGAATATAGGAATGAAAAAAGCCCCTTATATCATCTATGAGATGAAATTGTGGTTATCTTCTCAAAACAAAATTTCCCCCTTCTATTTTAATTGCCTTCCCATTTATAATTGCATCAGCTATCTTGAAACGAGCGCTCCTTAAATCATTCCACAATGCTTTTTGTGAGATGCCCATTCTGGCAGCAGCTTCATGTTGTGTTAGACCAAGATAATCAACAAGACGAAAAGCTTCAAATTCTTCAATACGTAAAACAACCACTCCGCTATAAGGAATGTTAGGGATGAAATGATCAGCAGGTGGAAGTCTTTCAACCCATCTTCTGCATCTTCTTCTTCCTGGCATTATGCTTATATGGAGGAATTTATATAAAGTTTTGGCGAAATATTTATATATTTCATACTATATATTCCATCAGGTGATAAGATGCCCTGGGGAAGAGGATTTGGATGGCGTGCTGGATGGTATGGTTATGGATGGCCTGGTTATGGATGGTCAGCATGGTCAACATGGCCAGGATGGGGTAGAGGAAACCCATATCCATTCTGCAGGCGCTTTCCATGGCTACCAAGAGGATGGTGGCGCATGCCATATTGGCCAAT
>JAPDJQ010000128.1 GCA_029259015.1 Thermoplasmatota archaeon
GATGTATAAGGAAGATTCAAATAAGCCCAACATAGCAAGAGCAGGCAAAATAATTAATATTAGAAAACTTACTTCGTCTAAGTTTATATTTTCTCCTATAAGAAGAATGAGTTGATAAGTTTTGATATCTGACAGAATCTTAGGGGAAACGTTGAATAAGAATGGATTAGATAAAAATAGAAATGGAATAAGTAACAAGTAGAATGATATTATTCTTTTATCTTTCTCAAATAGATAATATATTATTATAAATAAAAGAGAAGATAAAAAGAAAATCCATCCTTCTAGAATAAGTGTATAGGAGCTTAACCCTGCTATAATAAAAGCAAAAATAAAAAATAACAGTTTTTTATCTTTAACACCCTTTATAAATATAAAGATAGACAAAGGAAAAAACGTATATGAAATAAGGCTTCCTAAATCTAAACTATTAATTGTAGAGTATATTAATCCATTAAAACTAAATATTAAAGAGGAAATGAGAGAAAAATATGTTTCATATTTTAGAATGTATCTTGTACCTAGAAAAACTATTATTGGAAAAAGGAAAACGGATAAATATAATATAGATTTACTAAATTTTTCTAAGCCAAACAACTTATAAAAAGGCAGATAGAAAAGATTTCTTAATAAATCTGGACCAATTTCTCTTCTGGAGAAGCCAAGATTATAAAAGTAATCCCATGAAAACCAACCTCTATAATAATCTCTTAAAGGATTTACAGGTAAGTTACCAATTATAAGAATCCCACTGAAGAAAATTATGTTTCTCAGCAACATAAAAGAAAGAAAAAATAACAAAAGTATACAGCCGATGTCTATAATTTTTCCTTTCTCCATAATTTAATCTGCCCTCATTTTTTCTAATTCGCTTTTTTTCTTTTCTTTTTCTTCTGGCAATTTCACTTCTGCCTCTGGTGTATAAGCCCATACAACATCTTCCATTTTAACTGCCTTTACTCTAACTTTACTCGGAATCTTTTTAATACCTCTCTCCCATACCAACTCATTCAAACTACTATCAATTTTGACTTCCTCCACTTTCATGTGGCGTGCCAAAAACTCTTTTATTTCCTTTATTGCTCTCTTTGCTCTTTTTGTGCGTGGCACTGACTTTGCCTTCATCAAAGGAATTGTATAAATTCTCTCTTCCATCCTTATCACCTCTTCAATTTATTGCGCCTCCAATGCCTCCTTTTTGGATGCTGCAGAAAGCGACGATTTGTTCGCATTATTATCCATGCTGGCACTCTTCTATTACTCTTCATTGCCTTTAATAATCTCTTTTTCTTTGCAACGTGTTTATTTCTCGCCATTTTATATCCTCCTTATTTTTATATCTCTCTTTTTTGGTAATAAGCTCTTTATCAATAATTTTAATACATCATCAGTGATGCGTTCCTTAATTCTTCCCATCTGATAAAGCCTAATAATTTGCATTTCAATATATTCCGCCTCTTCTGGCTTAGCCATTCTAATTCTTTCAAGCCTTGCTCTTGCATCTGCATCAAGTAAATGCCTCAGCAACGCTTTTTTCTGAGCCTCCATTATTTCCTTCTCAGCCTGCATTCTCTGCTCTTCTTCCATCTGCCTCTGCATTTGTTCGAGCATCCTTCTCTTTATCTCCTCAGCATCATTCATATCTTCTCACTTTTCAAATATTATATAAAGTTTCCTATTTCCTTAGCTACTTCATGAGCTGTATTATCTACCAATGACTGTCCTTTTGGGGTTACTTTCCTTCCTTTACCTTCCACAGTCTCAACTAGTCCAAGTTCTTCAAGTTGCTGCAGAGCCTTTCTTGCTATTGAGCCACTTCCTTTAACATGTTTATATGGCTTCACTCTCCTGTCTCTTCTTCCCCCATACAGCCCCCTTAATCTTGATACGCCGATTGGGCCACGCATATATACTTTCCTAAGAACTGAAGCAACCCTGATATACCACCAATCTGGGTTTTCTGGTGGTCTTTCTTTATGGGCTCCTGTCTTCACCCATTTAGCCCATTCCGGAGGCTCTATTTTGAACTCATTTTTTAGCTTTTCAGCTAACTTTTTGATTAATGGCTCAGCTGGTACATCATAGGCGGTAGTCATTGCAACCCAATACAAAAGTGATATATAAAAATAATTCTCATTGCCAGCAGTTCCGAAAGTATGCTGCAAATGCCATACAATTTGTGGTGAATGCAATGTTTTGATACAAAATCTTTAAATCAAAAAGTAAATTAATTTAATAATAATGAGGAAGTTGGGGAGTATATTTGTTGTCTTTCTATTCATTTGCACGCCTTTTGCAGTTATTTCTAAAAATATCGATGATAAAAAAGTAATAATTGAATGTTTCAATAGAGGAAAAGAAGAAATAAAGGAAATATCTCTAGGAAAGGCCTTCTTTATTTACAAAAAGGTAGAAGAAATAGAAAAGAGCAATCCAAAAATTAAATTAGTTTTAATAGAGGAACTGAGGAAATTTTTGGAGGAAGAAGATATAATTTCAATTCCTTGTTGCAATCTGAAGGCATTCAATAGTGGAAACTTTTCATATAATGCTTTGTGTTTTATTTATGGAACATCTCGCATACTCATTAACATCTTACTTCGTCATATTATTACTCAGATCATTCCTCAATTTTTTATAATATCTGCTTCGGTCATGCCACACATTTTGATGGCTTTTTCGATATATTTATCAATTGATGGAGAAATAGAAACTGTTGGTTTAATCGGCCAATGGAGACAAGAGGGCATTATTTTAGGATTAATGCTTGGATTTGTGGGTATTAAATTATGCCTCCCTCCTCCATTTTCTTCTAATAAGCCATATGTAATATTCGGTTCATGTGCAGCAATTTTAGGTATAAAACTCCCTGTTACTCCATAAAATCGATGTTTGCAATTTTTCGATTAATTTTTATAAACTATTCTATTAAAAAATGACATGACATTCATGGTTAAATTAAGGATAAGGAAAAAATTATTTTATTTCTTCCTTTATTCAACAGTCATCTTTCTGAGTGTTTTGCCTCTATTCTTCAAACAACCACTCCAAAACTTCTATATGAATATATTTAGAATAGTGACTCCCCTGACTATTTTATTTTTTATTGCCAGAATATACGAATACAAAGGCGATAAATATCAGGATATTAAATACAAAGATATTGCAATTTTTCTAGGAGCTACAATATTTTTATTCTGGATTGGGGAAATAGTATCCATATATTACATGGAGGTTGAGGAAAGCTCTTCTCTAGGAACTTTATTTTATTTTGCAGCATATTTTCCTGTGTTTTATCTAATTTTTAAGTATGTTGTACCATATGTAAGACAACTCAAATTGTCTTCTTTATTGATATTACTTGTATCTTTAACTTTTGTGGCAATCCTTATTTTTTATCTCCCACTGCAAATTTTATTATTACAGGGCATTGAGATTAAACCATCTAGCATCTCTTTCTTTATTATATGCTCTGCCCTTGACACAATAATGTTATTTACTTTAGGTCTTCTATTTTTAATTTATTATGTAAGAGAGACAACTCTTTTTTGGCTGGCTATAGCTTTCTGCATTTTCTTTGGTATAATAGGTGATACACTCTATTTTTACACAAACTTTACTGGCGTTGAAAAAGGCTATATAACTACTGAAGTAATTTTCAATCTGATGTATGGAAGTTTGGTAATAGGACTTCACTGGCTAGTAAGTGAAAAACCGCATTTTGTTCCTTTATCAAAATACAAAAGAGTTGTTAACTCTCTCAAGAAAAAAATAGAGGCAACAAAAGAGCAGATAGAAATGGAGAGGAAGCAACTTTTATCAATTTTTGAAGGAATTGATGAACCAATTTATGTAGCAGATCCTAAAACATATGAAATTTTATATGCGAACGGAGCACTAAGAAAGGAGATTGGCCATGATATAGTGGGCATGAAATGTTATGAGGCGTTGCAAGGCAGGGATAAGCCATGCGATTTTTGCACTAACGACAAAATTTTTGGTGAAAATTTTGGAAAAACATACGTCTGGGAATGGCAGAATTTAGTGAATAAAAGGTGGTACAGGTGCATTGATAGGGGCATAAAATGGCCTGATGGAAGAGAGGTGAGACTGAAAATAGCAATAGATATTACTGACAAGGTAAAGGCAGAAGAAAAAATAAAGAAAGCATTGGAAAGGGAAAGGGAATTTAAACTCAAAACAGCCCATTATTTCTTCAATCCGATAGCAATTGCCAAAGGTTATTTAGAAATTGCTCTAGAAGAAAAAAATGTGGAGGATAAAATATTGAAGGCAATTGAGGCCATAAACAGGGTAGAGAGAGTCATCAAAAATATTGTTACTAGGGGCGAGATAAAAGAATAGTATTCATAAAGATTTTTAATATAGCTTCTTTTAATATCATGAAAGGTTTGATGTTGATAGTTATCCTTGCATTGCTTCTTTCTCCGGTTATTTCAAATATCCACGCTGTACAGGAAAAAGAAATAAAAGTGGCAATATACTTTTCCAATGTTAAAAGATTTGCTCAGGAAGTGGAAGAAACAATAGATTATTCTTGGACTAAAAATGGTGTGAAGTATGTGATAAAGCCACATATAATAAGCAAGAAAGAAATAATCAACGGAAGTATTTTTTCATATGACGTTTTTATTATTCCTGGAAGCGGGAGACATTATTTTGATGCAATGAATAAGAAATGGAGAGATAATGTAATAAAATTTGTGGAAAGTGGCGGTGGCTATGTTGGAATATGCGGCGGCGCAAATTTGGCATCGTTGGGTTTTAATGAAAGATTGAGCCCGAACAGCGTGCTTAATTTATCTGTGCTAAAGATAGCCAATATATATGTAAATGACCAGCAGGATGAGGAATGGCAGTATCTGTGGAAATCGAACTGGAGACATGGCGGACCGCCAATAAATGTATATATTGTAAAAAATGATGTGCCCATATTTGATGGATTTTATGGGGGTTATAGAAGCATAAGATACTGGGGAGGGCCAGGCATGTATGAAGGAGATGCCAAAGATGAGAAGATGGGAGAAATTATCCCCCTTGCTATATATGCGGAAGAGCCAATGGAAGTAGCACCATTGCATTACTGGAAATGGAAGAATGGAGAATGGATTCCTTACAGAAATGTAACAACAGATATAAAGGGGCAGTATGCGGCAATAGCCACAACATATGGAGATGGCAGATTGGTTTTATTTGGTCCCCATCCAGAGAGAAAAACATATTTTGATGGGCATGTTGAAGAGTTTCCTGTCCGCCCCAACATGGGGCCATTTACTTGGTTCATCTATAACTGGGTGAGCAATAATTCAAGCAGTATCAGCTACAACTGGTGGATTTTAAGGAGAAGTGTAGCATGGGTTGCGGGCTTAAGCAAGGAAGAAATGCCATATGCGAGCCAGACAGCAGCATATATAGAAGAGCCAAGGTATGGCGTATATTTCAATGGAAGGAAAATAATTTACAGCCAGAAAAATATTGTTATAGGACGTTTTAGCATAAAAGGAAAAACAATAGATGCAGATGAAGCATTATTGTATGTTGATGGAGAACTTGTGTACAAAGGGAAAGGTGACGTAATGATGGATGTGAAATTGCAGAGAGGAAAGCATATTATAAGGTTGATTGCAATAAATGAAAATGAGGAAGCAGGAAATAAAATGGAAGTTATATCCTTGTAACTGGCGTTTGCCTTTTGGTTAACATTTACTCAACATATATAAATTCAGGATATATTATTCAGCATGAAAGGAAATGGATTCATAGTTTTAATTGTCATATGTGCAATCTTTGCTTCGGCATTCTTAACTTTTCCTTCTGGGAGAGCAT
>JAPDJQ010000130.1 GCA_029259015.1 Thermoplasmatota archaeon
AGAATGGTATGCCATGAACAGCATTTCTTGTTCCGTCTATTGGATCCAGCACGAAAGTATATTCTTTCCCATTGTCAATAAAGCCAATTTCTTCTGATAACACATTTGCTTCTTTACCAATAATTTCCATTGCAACATCTTCTGCAATTTTATCAATGTAAAGCGTAGGCGTACCATCTGCACCCATTGCCACTTCCTTACCAAACTTATCTTTTGCATCCTGTTTTACCCTCTTATCAATCGCATCAACAGCCTCCTTTGCTATATCTATGAGATTATCCATTTGTTTTTGAATATTTGCAACTATTAAAATCATTTGGATTATTTTTCTTTTATCAGCAAAATTTTATATTCCACATATATTATGAAAATTTATGAAAAAAATGGCTTTGTTTGTTGTACTCGTTCTTTTACTTCCTGCAGTTTCATATGAAATAGATGAGACAAAGGTAAGAGAAAATGATTCTATGAATTTAACAGAGAATATTCATGCCTTAAAAAATGATAATAAGACAGAATACTGGGCTCTCTTGATAGCAGTCGGAAAATATGCAAATGTGCCGGAAATGGACAGGCCAAGCATGCTTATTGAAGTGGAAAATTTTTATAATACGCTGCTTGTCTCGGAAAGATGGGATGAAGATCATATAAAAGTTATTACAGCAGAAAATGCTACAGTGCCAAATATAATTAAAGGCTTTTTATGGCTAGATGAAATGGAGGATGAAAATGACATATGCCTTGTTTACTTCACAACTCACGGCTTTCCAATAATTTTTGATTTGCCTCCATTTGATGAGGAAGATGGCATGGACGAAGCTCTTGCAACATATCGCGGTTTCCTGCCCTTTGAAAATCCATGGAGCTGGGAGCCGCTGGCGAATCCATTTGCCATCATAACAGATGATGAACTTAATTTCTTTTTAAACCGGCTTGAGTCAAAAGGAATATGCTTCATTGTGGATAGCTGCCACAGTGGAGGCTTTAATGACAACTGGAGTTATGCTAAGGCGGAAAAATTTGCAGAAGGGCTGGCTAAGGATTTGAAAGGAAAAAACAGAATAGTGATGACCTCGGTGAGAGAAGAGGATGTTTCATATGGCTCGATATTCACCCATTACCTTGTTGAGGGGCTCAAGGGATATGCAGATGAAAATAATGATGGCATATGTACAGCTGAGGAAGCATTCTATTATGCAAAACCACTCGTCATTGAAGCATCAGGTGGGTCAATGATTCCTCAAATATTTGATGATTTTGAAGGGGAGTTGCCTCTAACAGAAAAGGAATTACCGCCCTCAAAGCCAGTTATAGAGGGAAATGAAATAGGCAAAACAAATGTCTCAATATATTACACTCTTTACTCTGCAGATCCAGAAGGAGATAAAATTCAGTATTATATAAGATGGGGAGATGGGAGCGAGGAATATACAGACTGGTATTCTTCAGGAGAATACGTAAACATAAGCCATACATGGGAGAAGGAAGGAACATATGAAATAGAAATAAAGGCAATAGATGAGCATGGAGCAGATAGTGAATGGAGTTATATAATAGTGACAATGGCAGATAAACATGTTGTGGATCAACGGCAGATTAAGCAGGATTATGCTTACTTGATAAATGATACAAGATGGCTTGCACAGTCATTTGTGCCAACTCTGCCCAATCTTTCAAAAGTTGAGTTGTGCCTCATTGCATGGAAGGAAGGATATGATGTGGAAGTTGCAATCAAAGATGGTATAGATGGTAAAGAGCTGGCGAAGACATCGAAGATTATTGAGCCAACAGATGACTGGCGGACACAATGGGTTTCATTCAGCTTCATTGATGTTGAACTAATTCCTGGCAAAGAATATTACATTGTATGCAGAAGTAGCAAAGAAGGATGGGGAGTTGCATGGGTTGTTGGTGAAGAAGCATATGATAATGGCATGTTTTATACTTCCCGCAATGCAGGAAATGAATGGAGAGAAGTGAATCAAGTAGATGCTTGCTTTGTGACCTATGGAGCAGAATGAAATAAATTAAATTTTAAATTTCTTCTATTTCCTCTGCAATCTTCTCCACCATGTCAATCCATTTTATAAAAGAGTTGCACGCCGCTCTTAAATTCGAAATGCTATTTGCCTCAAATTCAAAAATGAGTTTTTTGCCTTCCATGTAGCATTTTATTTTTGAATGTGGTGCCTCCTCATGGCGTAATGAATTAAAAATAATGTCGTTGTATTTGCTATCTATTTCAAGCTTTATGCGATGCATTATCTTGCTTTCAGCTTTTTAGCTATCGTTCCTCTTTCCTTATAAAAAATTTTGCCCCCGCAGTAAGGACATTTCATTCCCATTCTTTCTGTATCTATGTCAACGTTTTTTCCACATTTGCCACATCTATATGTAATCATTTCATCCACCTAATATGCTCTTTATGCTCTTCTCCACGTCTCCTCCAGAGCTTGTTCTGGGGAAATAAGCACCACCAGCAAACTTTGTATTGCATTTTCTGCACACCCATATTCCTGTACTTTCTCTTTTAACGCGCTTTCTTCCACATTTGGGGCATAGATGCCACTGTCTCTGCTTTTCTTCTATCCTTCTCACTCTATGTCTTATCTTGACTCCATATCTTGGGCCGAATCTGCCAGTGCTTTTAACTTTCTTTGTTCTCCTTGCCATTTTATTCCTCCAGCAATTTCCTTATTTTCTGGGCATGAATCTGCGCACGCTTTATATTATTTTTTATTTCATCAATAGTAAAGCTTCCTTTTAAACCTTTCTGCATTGCTCTTATATCGCCATTTTTATCCAAAGCTACAGTAAAGCGAGCCTGAGCAATCTGCTCTTCATCAAGGTTAGGATCAACCACAATGAAGTTCTCGTATTTCACGAAAGTGCAGCTTACTGGTGGGGATGTAACAGGCAACGGCTCATTATCGCCAAAGCCATATCTCTCATTTGGTATCACTGCT
Organism: Thermoplasmatota archaeon; assembly: GCA_029259015.1. Taxonomy (GTDB): domain Archaea; phylum Thermoplasmatota; class E2; order UBA202; family JdFR-43; genus JdFR-43. The sequence goes on from JAPDJQ010000130.1 coordinate 2,967, forward strand.
TTCTGCAAAGCTGCTGATGCTGCCAAAGAACACGCATCAAATAGATTACCATCGTAATCCAGAATATGCAAATCTATGAAGACGATCCATACTTTTTCGCCTGGCTCAATGCACAGCTTATCAAGCTGTATATATTTTGATTCTCTTATACCTCTGTCAACAACTCTTGCCAGTTCAATTGCATCCGGTTTTGGTGGGCCTGGCTCAAATTCTGGAGATGCTAATGGTGGCAGTTCAGCAGATGTTGACATTGCTCCTTCTTCTGGCGAATCTGGATATGGCTCTCCCACTTCAAGTTTTATGCCAGCAAGAACCATTGTATTTCCAATTTTTACTCTTGCTGAGCCTTCTGCCTTTTTTATAACATTTCTTTCAATTTTTATAGGCCTGTATTCATCCGGCCCTCTTCCATCCGGTCTCTTGCCCTCTTTCGCCAATCTTGCAAGATGATCGCGCTTTACAGCAGATACTCTTTTTACTTCTGGTATATCCATTATTCCACCTCAAACGTCTTATATTTATTAAGCAAAGCCTTTCTTTGCAGTTTGACAACTTCCTTACATCCTTTAATGGCCAACTCTAAAGCCTCTTCAAATTCCTTATATGTTAGATGGCCATCCATCTGCAGGAGTAAAATTTCCTCATTTCTGGGGGCTATTGCAACTGGTAAATCAGCCTCTCCCTCTTTGTCTTCTTCGCTGGATAAATCTAGTACAATAGTTCCATCTATTTTGCCAGCAGCACATGCCACCGGCAAATCACGCATTGGAATACCTGCATCAGCTAATGCTACGGCAGCTGCCGTTATGCCTGCGCATCTTGTACCAGCTTCTGCATCAAGCACTTCAATGCATACATCAATTGTTGTCCTTGGAAACAGCTCGGTGAAAATAACACTTTCAAGTGCTTCAGATGTCACCTTTGATATTTCTGTGCTCCTTCTATCAGGGCCAGGACGCTTTCTCTCCTCCACACTAAATGAAGCCATGTTATAGCGAGCATTAACTATCGCCTTTGTTGGATCCTGAATATGGCGGGGCAAAGCTTCTCTGGGTCCATAGACTGCAGCCATTATTTTGTTTCCACCCCATTCTAAATAGCATGAACCATCAGCTCTGTATAGTACACCTGCCTCTATTTTTATTGGCCTCAATTCGTCCGGTTTTCTTCCATCCATCCTTATTCCATCTTTTATTAACATTTAACCACCCAACATTTTTATTATTCTCTGAGTGAGTCCAAAAGTATGAGCCTCTTTTTCAATTTTTCTTATAGCCTTTATAAGCAAATTGACTTTTTCATCCTCCCCCTTAATCCATATTCTTCCATTTTGCCCAACAAATATCCAGCATTGGGTATACTTTTTGAGTGTTGCAAGCATTGAGCCACTTTTTCCAATAACGCGAGGCACTTTTGAAGGCTGTATTTCTATTATTATACCGTCCTCGATTTTCCTACAAGCCTTGCATTTCATTGATATATCGATATTTTTTGCCTCATCTATGGCAGCAATTGTTGCTATAATGACATCTCCAACTTTCAGATATTTTGATGTTTCCCCATAATCCACTCTCCAGGGCACGTTTTCGAGATTGAGAAATGCCGGATATGGAGCATTTATATCAACAATCCATGCATTTTTGAATACTTCCTGAATCACGCCAATAACATTGTCTCCAACATTTGGATCATATACTCCTGATAAAGGTATTACATTAATGTACTTCCCTTTTTCACTTAAAATGCCCAGGCGGGAGGCATATATTTTGTCTCCTTCTTTAAATACTCCTTTCCCTGGCAATTTGCTTTTTGCGTCTCCTACTTCTGTACCTGGCAAAACAATTTTTCTTATCATTTTAACAACCTTGTTACAACCTCTCCCTTTGTCATGGCATTTAATTTATCATAAAATTGGGTTTGCATTCCTGCTGGAATCTCAACTACACATTTAAAAGAGCCATCTGATTGCCATTCTTCCTTTAGCAATTTAGCCATGTTTATTAACTCACCATATGCCCTGCCTGCATATTGTGCTGGTATTTTAACTTCAATCTTTACATTTTCAACGCTTATTGGCAGTATAGGGCGTATGGCAGAAATGATTTTTTTAACCTGCTCTTCTACGGGCTTGAAGGCGTCGATATGCACTCCAGCCTCTTCTATAGCCCTTTCTATTCTATCTCTTGGGTGAGGGAGCTTTGTGTGGGGATCCATGGCAGAGCGAGCTATATAATCTACGATGGCTTTCTTTTTTCTCTCTTGCATTTCTTTTCGCTGTTTTGTTGTGAGTTGGAATTCCCCTTCTTTTATTATTTTAAGGGCGATTTCTGCAACATCTGTTGTGCCAAAAATTTCTTTTAATGATTCTTCTGCTGCTTTTTCTCCCTTGCTGGCGTCTTTGAAAATTAAATCTATGGCCATATAGTCTAGAATATTTATTTCCTTTCCTTCCATAATCATCTCGACTGCTTTAGGATCAACTAGTATTTCAAAATGCTTGCCTTTTTTACCGTATCTCGCCACTATTGCTTCATCAAGCGATACCATTATTCACCCTTCGCCTTCTCAAAATATTTTTCCGTTTCATCATCTGTAAGGATTCTGAATTTTCTCTGCTCATCTACTATACCAACTTCCACAGCTCTTTTCTCGAGTTTCTTTTCAGTTGCATAAATCAATGCCTTTAAGCCAAGGATGATAGCATCGTCTCTGCTCAATCCTTCTTCATAATTCTTCTCAAAATATTCTATTGCTGCGTCTCTTCCTTCTCCTTCTGCTGTAGCTTTGTATTCCATCATTGCTCCACTTGGATCAGTTGCAAATAAATGAGCTCCACT
>JAPDJQ010000022.1 GCA_029259015.1 Thermoplasmatota archaeon
CTGCAAGCATCGATACACTGGACATAAGCTCGTATGATGTTGTCCTTGTTGAAGCGAAATATAGCTATAAGCTTCGTGGCACTGAAAAGTTTGAAGAGAAAAGCTTCGCTTTAAGACCCGGGCTGGCAATGAAGGCGTTTTTTAGAAGGGAATAAATATATAAATGGATTGTAAATATATACATATATGGTGTTGGTATGGGAAATATTACAATAGCGCTAAAAGGCAAAAGTGAGCGCCTGCTCAGAGAACTGGCAAAGGAAAAATATAACAACAAAAAGGGTGCATTGGCAAAGGTGATAAGTGAGGCTTTGGAACAGTTAGCTATGAACTCCCGGAGAAAAAGAGCTATGGAAAGACAGTTCAGATGGATGGACAAGGGCTTTGAAATGGGAAAATTGTCAGTAAAGAAGAGGGAAGATATCCATGACAGAGAAATCTGAATTGCAGCTTATAGACACCAACATATTGGTATATGCATATGATAAAAGTAACCAGAAAAAGCACAAATTAGCAAAAGAAATTGTTAAAACAACATGGATAAATCAAAATGGCGTGTTAAGCATTCAAAATCTGGCTGAATTTTATTCAATAATCACCAGAAAGGTGCAAAAACCTATTCCAATAAGTAAAGCTAAACAAATCATTCTTGACCTAATTGAGGGGTTTGAAATATTGAGGTATTCCGAACAAACAATAATTAGTGCAATAAATAACCAACTGATCTACAGATTCTCTTTTTGGGATGCGCTAATAGTAGCTACAATGGAGGAAAACGGCATAGATGTAATAGTCACTGAAAATGAAAAGGATTTCAAGAAAGTAGAGTGGCTTAAAGTTATAAATCCTTTTAAGAAATAGGGTGCTTTTATGAAAGAAAAAATTATTATTGGTTCAGACCATGCAGGATTTCCCTTAAAGGAAAAGGTAAAAAGATGGCTTGAGAAAGAGGGTTATGCTGTTAGTGATCTTGGATGCTTTTCTGCTGAGCGTTGTGATTATCCTGATTATGCAGAAAAGGTTGCGAAAAAAGTGGCTAAAAGCAGGAATGCCATTGGCATGCTGTTTTGTGGCACTGGTGTTGGCATGAGCATTGCAGCCAATAAAATAAGGGGCATTCGCGCAGCTGTTGTATATAATGAATTTACTGGCAGAATGGCTCGCGAACATAACAACGCTAACATAATATGCCTAGGCGCTCGAACAACAAGCTTTAATAAAGCCAAGGAAGCTATAAAAGCCTTTCTTAATGCAGAATTTCAGGGCGGCAGGCATGCGCGTAGAGTGAAAAAAATAAAGGAGCTTGAGCGAGATGTATAAGTTATTACCGCATAAAGCAGATATGGCAATTAAAGGATACGGAAAAAGCTTTGAGGAAGCATTTTGTGAAGCAGCCAAAGCAATGTTTAGTATAATGGCAGAGCTTGAAGATGTTAAGCCAGTTGGCGAGGTGAAAATAAGCGTTAAAGCACAAACCTTGGAGGAGCTTCTTATTGCTTGGTTAAACGAGCTGCTTAGTGAAGCATCTTTAAACAATGTCCTTTTTTCCTATTTTGAAGCAAAGATAAGAAAGACAAATAGCGAGTATATTCTAGAGGGAATTGCCAGAGGAGAAACGATAAATCCAAAAAAACACCGCTTAAAAACAGAGGTTAAGGGAGCCACTTATTCAGGGCTTAAAGTTGCAGAGGAGAATGGAAAATTTATTGCTCAATGCGTAGTGGATGTGTGAGGAATGAATGCGAAAAAAATTATTGAGAAGTTGGAAAATACAAAAGGAAATTTTTGGGAATGGGTTCTTACTATATTTGCGTTCTGTTTGTTCCGTCTATTTTTTGATATAGTATTTAGTGGCGAATCGTATAAAATTTTAATTTTAAATAATGTAGATATTCTAATAGAACAATACTTCCTGTGGTATGTTGCTCTATTTTTAGCTGTAACAATAATGCTTTGGCTTGTAACAGAGGAAAGGATTGAAATAATTAGCAAGGTTGTGTTTTTATTCTTCCCATTAATACTTATTGTACCTATAATCGACTGGTTTTTTTCTGGTGGCGAAGGTTACATACTTACCTATATCAGTGCTGAACATTTCTGGGAAGAGTTCTGTTCATTCTTTGGTCTCTTTGGTTCTTATCACGTAACATATGGACAAGCAATAGCAGTGTTTATAGGCTTTCTGCTCGTGAACGCTTATGTATTCTTTAAAACAAGAAGCGTATGTGCTATCATTCTTTCTGCATTTAGTTACTATATTATTATTTATTTCTTTGGTTCTTTACCAGTATTCTTCACAAACAAAACAACATTAGGGCTGTTTTTTCTAACTATTCTTGAAGGGATAGTATGGCTCTTTACATACAATAAGAAAAAATTCTTCGGGTTGGCCAAAAATATGCATATGCTTAGAGCCTTTCACTATTTAGCATTGTGCTTTTCCGGAGTCTTTGTTTTTTTCTTATACTCAAAGAATCCCATAAATGTGGATACATTACTTTTTGCTCTTGCTTCCATCTTCTTTGCGTTTCAGTATGCGTTAATGGTAAATAACATATTTGACAAAGAAAGGCTTTTATACAATTTTGATGAAAGCATATCTCTCTGCATTATTTTTGCTTTTCTTTCCCTTTCAGCTGCGATATTTATCAATGATGTATCTTTATGGATAATAATGCTCTCCATGCTTTTATCTTTTATTTATTCAGCACCACCAATAAGGTTCAAACGTTTTGGATTTTTAAATAATATTCTTATTGGAGTTGAGTCAGCACTTGCTTTTGCCGTTGGTTTTGCAAGTCAAACTCCTAATATAGAGCTTATGCCCCTAAACATCTTTGTAATGATATTTGTGGTGTTTTCGCTTGCCTCAAATATCAAGGATCTGAAGGATTATAAATGGGATAAAAAGAAACACATACCAACATTGCCTGTTCTCCTTGGCAAAGAAAAAAGCGTAAAGGTGCTTGCTCTAATAACATCGCTCTGCTTTCCACTTTCAATAATTATGCTTGAGTTCTGGAGGCTTCTTTTTACAAGTATTCTCTTTGGGCTTATAAATGGAATCTTGCTTTTAAAATTTAAAGATGAAAAAGTAGTGTTTGCGTGCTATTTCGCATTCATGATAGTACTGCTTTTTTTATCTATTTACTTTTAGCCATTTCTAGCTCCTTCAGCTTTTCCTTACTACCAAAAACAAATTTTAGCATTTCGACCTTATCCTTACAGGTTAGGCATTTTACTAATATAGCGATTATTTGTCCCTTTGCCTGCTCATCTCTGTAATAGGGTATCTGGAATTGCCTTTCTTCTTTAGGTTTTAATACAAAGCTTCCCATTGCCTCAAAGTTTGTCGGGCTGTAGTAATAATTGAAATTACCCAATATCTTGATAGTGTGCTGTGTAGAATCTTTGTTCTTAACAGTAAAAAGAATCAGCGCTTTTTCTACTTTTGCCTTTACAACCCCATAATGCTCTTCAGTCTCTATCGCTAATAAAGAAACATTTGGTTTATTTCCTCTGCAAAACACCTTTGCTATTGCCCTGCGGTAATGCGGCAGGTTATCCGTTATTATCTGCCACGGAACATTAGCAGTTCTCCTAAACGCTTTTCTGAGCAGAGTTACAGCATCGTTAAGCGTTCTAACCCTGCTCGTATGCCATGCAATAACCACCTTGTTCTCTGGATCAAGAACGACCCAGAGCCATATATAGGAACCATTGACCCTTATCATTGTCTCATCAACACACCAAAAGCGAGCGTTTAATTTGTGTAATCTGGGAATATATACTCGCTTAGACGCTTTCTGTACCCACAACCTAATAGCTTCATAACTTGCTCCTATTCCAAAATATTCTTTCATTTTCCTTGCCAGAGTTCTTAAGCTTATTCCTGTTGTTGTGTACAGTTCAACAGCAAACGCTATTATTTTGCTGTGGAAACGCATCTTTTCCAAATCGGAGTAATTGTATACAAATCTGCAGTTGCAGCGCTTGCATCTATATACCTGTTTTCTGGTTCCTCTGTAGAACCCATTCCTCACTATTGCACACGAACCACAGCGTTTACACTGTGCTGGTTCAAGCTGATAGCTATTTAAATCCAATTGCCTATACATTTTATCACTCTCCTGGGGACAAGCTCTTTTGCCGGAGTCGGATAGCCTGCAGCGCTCATCCCCCATAAAATGCAACTCGTAAAAATAGAAATAACTAATTTTATGTCAAATAACTTGACAGCGACCTTTTGGGGCAATGTATTTATTGCCTTCTACTCTGCGTTAATATTTGCATCTGGTTTTGTGAGCCAGACGCCGAATATCAGATCAATCCCAATAAATGCTTTCTTGACCATATTTGTGATATTTTCGCTTGCAGAAAATATAAAGGATTTGAAAAGTTCTAAGAAGAGAAAAAAGAAATAGGACGTATCTCTTATGTGTTTAAAAACGCATAATCTATATTTTTATCAAATTACTTACTCTCCTGTTCTCATTAGCTTGCTAAGTTTTTCTTTACTGCCAAAGGCAAATTCCAACACTTCTACCTTATCTCTACATGTTGAGCATTTGATTATGATTACAATTAGAGATCGTTGTGTTTTTTCCACTATCTTATAATAAGGAATCTGAAACTGTTTGTGTCCATTGGGCTCTAAACTAAACCTGCTTACAGATGCAAACTTAGTGGGAAAATACAGATAATTGAGATTTTGCAAGATAGATAAGCTATGTCTTTTTCTATCTTTGTTGATAATGTTAATAAGAATTAACGCTCTGTCTACATTTGCTCCTACGGCCGCATAATGCTCGTCAGCGTCTATGAAAAGGATAGAATCCTCCTTTTTTGTTAGGACTTCGGCATCGGCAACTAAGGAACCTTTTTCTATTATTACATCATATGTTACGATTTTGACATCCTCTGGCAAAGATTGTGGAAGATTTCTCGGAAAACCTAAAAAAGTTAGGTAAAAAATAAGTGTAACGAAAAAGATAGCTAACCCCAATAGAAGAAGTTTAACACTTTTTGTTTTTTCTATTTCCATAAACAATCTAAAAAATAAAACATAAAGAAAAATATTTAAAGGAGTACCAACTTTATAAAAAATGATAGAACATGGGTTTTGCGAGGAAAAAATTTTACCTAAAAGTATTATTGATGCTTGCTATTTATGTTATATTTTTGTTAGATATTACCTTCGCAGGAATCGCTCCAGAACCTTCACCATGTGCAAATGCCTCATGGGTTAATGAGGCTTGTACTTCCGCTTGTGTTTCTCCTTATAAAACCTCCTGCGAAGGTTGTGCTAAAAGCAGCGGGGTATGTAAGGCTTCATGTGGCTCACCAACTTGTGTGGTTGCAGAATGTATAGGGGATGAGACCTGCAAAAAAACATGGTCCGGATGCGAAGGAAATTGCACAGTTATAGTTTATGAGCCTTCCTGTGGTTCTAAATGTGAACCTACACCTGGAACATATTGTGATGGCAGTGGGAAAGCCTATGGATCATGTGAAGCGCCTGCGCCTTCATGTAAACTTGTGTGCTGTTGTACGGATGATGAAGGAAATTGTTTGGAGCAGATGTATGTGCCTGACTGTGCAGCTGGCGGCGGAGGTGGTGGGGGCGGTGGCGGATGCCTTGGTGGGGCTCGGTGGCACGGTGATCCTATCCGAGGTCACGGAATTCATCGGGGCCGAGCGGATCCTGGC
>JAPDJQ010000073.1 GCA_029259015.1 Thermoplasmatota archaeon
CGAAGATTCTTGGGGATATGCCAATGGTAATTATTATGGGCTAGAAATAGTTGGAACAGACAGAATTTTTATGAATGAAAGTCAGTCAACTCTTTATCCAGGATATTCTCCTCCTGGCAATTATTATGGGAGTAATGATGCAATGATTCTTGGAAGAGGGGCAGAATTTTCTGCATATGAAACATACGAAATTCCTACAGACGGCAATTTCAGCTTTGCGATATATGATGGAGATTATATTGCAGCATTGGTATATTCTCCTTCTGGCAGTTTTTATGGCACATTTGTTGCATCATCAAACAATACATGGGATGTTTTTGCTGTAAATGGCACGCTACCTGGAAACTGGAAAATAATACTTTTCGATTTAAGGGGTATAAATGATTATCCAACTGGAGGCAACTTTTACAGAATAGCAACAGATGAAGCTGGCATATATGTCACCAATGAAAGTCTATCCAATATAATTAGTATATACGACTTTTCCTCAAATGCAGGAGTAGATAAATATGCATATAGATGGCAGGTAAATGCGTTTCCACCTTCCACTAATGATACCCCCTCTGTTGAGTTTACCTCCTTACAATATCAGAATATCTTTTATGATGATGGCACCTTCCAAACTGATATAGCAGCAATAGGTTTCTACGCAGCGCATCGCTTTGTCCTCACTTTGAATGAAAGCTCTGATGAAATTGCACTATTACATATATTATGGAATGGAAGAGGGAGACATTTACTTACGCCAGGCGCAACTATACTTTTGTGGAATTATACCGCAAGCAAATATGATGCATTGGCCATGAACAGTATAGCAAGCGAAGACACACTGGAAGCATATGTAATAAATTCATCAAATTATATTCGTAACGGAAAACTGATTCTGCTTGTGGAGCAGAATTCTTATACAAGGAGAGTATGGAGGTGGACTCTCTATTCCATAATTGATACAGACTATATCATGGTGGAGGTGATAACAAAATGAATATGAAAAAGGTGATTGGAAACATCGCTTTCATTGCAGTATTTCTCATTATAATAACAAGGTTTATCACCATATTTAATGGGGTGCCCTATCCAATGAATATTATTTCCTCTTCCTCAATGAAACCGAGTTTGCATGAAGGAGACATTGTAATCTGGATGCCCTGCAAAATCGAAAATATCAGGGAAGGAGATATAGTTGTCTATAAAAGTGTTTATGGCAATCTTATCATTCACAGAGTCGTGGACATTAAAGATGGAAAACTCATTACAAAAGGAGACGCGAACAATTATACAGACCAGGCGGGCCCGCATATACCCGAGCCCATGGTATCTGAGAAAAATCTTTATGGAAGGGCAATAATGATTGGTGGTCAGCCCTTAAAAATACCTTTCATCGGCTATTTCTGGATTTATTTGCAAAAAGCCATCGACAAAATGGCCACCCCAATTAACTGGGGTAAACCGCAGCCAGCATTACATTATCTGATATTTTTTCCCTTTATATTTTTCCTGACCATTTTGATGGCATATCTTATAATATGGCTTCCAAATGGCAAAAGCTTGAAAGAAAAGCTACACGACTTGATTTTTGGTCCAGAAAAAATAACAGTCAAAAAGATGATGGGATACATTTTCTCCTTTTTTATTCCCTTCCTGCTGCTCACATCATTTTTTGCATATGATAGCATTGCTCTTGAAGAGCATAAAAACAAGGTTGTGGCCGGCATCCCAGTGTACAATCCTTCCTTGCTTCCAGTAAGAGGAATAGTTTTTGTAGAAGGAAATAAAAACATAACAATGGACAGCAATATATTTGCCATTAAAAGCGGAGAAAGAAAAGAAATTGGGGTAACATATGCCAAAGATATTGGAGGAAAAGTTTTTGTTTATTCTTCTCCTTACTGGATGTTGCTTCCAGAAAAAGTTATTGAATACTTCTATAATATAAATCCGAGGGTATGTATTTTATTTTCCTCATTGCTCTCCTCACTTATAATGTCATTGATCACACTCCTGTTACTCATATTTTCATCTATAATTATAGAGAAATTCCATCTTACAGCAGCGTATATGCCTGCTGTTACAATGAGACATTATCCAAGATTCCTTTTCTTGTATCGTGGTTTTACCGCAATAAAAAACAAAATTAATAAAGTAGAGGAAAAGATTAGAAATATGCTACTATGGGTGAACACGATTAACAAAAAGGCAATTTTTACCCCATTGATAACCATCCTTTTCATTCCTCTTCTTTTTGATGGTATAGGAAACCTCTTCCTAACGGCATTTATTTCCTCCATAGTTATTTCTATTCTTTTATATCATTTAGGCTGTAGATTTAAAAATGAGTTTGCTTTTGCCTCCTTAATTTCTTCATGTATCTTATCTCTTGTTTTTACAACTAGAATGATGCTCTTTTTAGAGGATGGGGCATTCATCCTTTTCATGCAGTATCTTTCGATATCTTTTATTTTGATTATTATTCTTTTCATAGTAAACTTTATGACGATGATGGCGTTTGTGACGATATTGCATCGCGTGAGGGAAAAAATCGACCCCGCTGCTTTGCTGGAGGTGTGTGACATATGAGTATTTATTGGACAATCCGGAAATTCTTCATATCCATCAAAAGGAAAATAAGATTCTGGATAGATGTATCTAGACGGAAAGAAAAGAGAATTATTGGTTTACCTGTCTATTTTGAGGATACCGGGGAAAGAGTTGGGGTTGTGAAGAAAATAGTGAGAAATAGTTTGGGGGAGGAAATAGGATACGAAATTGAGGATGAGATGGGTAAAACATTTTATTTCCCATCGGATGCGTTTGAAAAAACCAGAAGAGGGTTAATTTTTGCTCCTTTGTGGTATTCAGAAGGATTGAAACTTGTGGCTGAACTGGAGGCAAAAACCAAATTGCCGGATGTGCATGAATTTCTTTTGCACGGGGCAAGCAAAGATGAGGTATATAGGGCGATAGAAGCGAAGTATCCAGAAGTAAGAAAATATGTTGAGGAAGTGTTGTTATTGAAAGAAGCGCTGATTAAAAGAATAAATGATTTGGAAACAAAAATAATCACGTTGAGGAAGGAATTGGTGGAGCTATCTGGGAAGAGATTGCTTAAGGAGATAAGCAGAAAAGAGTTTGCAGAGAAAGTTATCGAGGCTAAAAGAGAAATAAACATTGCAGAAATAGGCATTAAAAGATGCAGAGAATTATTGTTGAAAATAGACAGCATACCATTTTTACCATCTACCCTTATGGAAGAGGAATTATTGCCATTAAGAAAAATCTTGCATAATATACCTATAAATGTTGTTATACTTGATGAAGAGGGGAGAGTTAAAAGTGCAAATGAGCACATAAAAGCAAATTTTGGATATGAGATGGAAGAAATGAAAGGGAAATTATTCACAGATTTTGTTGCTGCGAAAGACAGAGAAAAAATAAAGGAGGCAAATGAAAGAATATTTATGGGGAGCGAGAGTGAGGAAGTGGAGTTTGAATTTGTAGATGGATATGGTGTGCATCATATACTTTATGGGCGATTTACAGGAATGGAGAGAGAAGGCGGAAAGATCAGCATTCTTGCATTCCATTCAAAAGAAGAAGAAAAGGGATTAAGAAAGATTTTTTCAGAAAGAGTTGCACATCTCTTCCTCAATCCTCTCTCCATAGCTCAAGGGTATTTGCATCTACTTGGAGAGGAAAAATATGGCGAATTATCAGAGGAACAGAGGAAACAGCTTCAAGCGATTGAAAAGAGTTTGAGGAGAATAGAGAAGCTTGTAAGAGAAACTATAAAATTAAAGCCCTAAAGCATATACCATCAAATTAAAAATATTTATAAGCAATAGAATATTTCCAACGCATGTATTATCTAGTTAAAATGGAGAACACAATACGAATCCCTCCAGCTTATATTGGCGAAGATTTGGATGAAGTTAGCGAAAAAATAGTAAAGGAAACTTTCGAGGGGACAATGAACAAAGAATATGGTTTAATTGTTCTTACAAGAGATGTTAAGAGGATAGGAGAGGGCTATATTTTGCATGGAGATGGGGCAATATACCAGCAGGTGGAATTTGAAGCGTTGACATTCAAGCCAGAAATGCATGAGGTTGTTGATGCAATTGTTTGTGATATAGTTGATTTTGGCGCTTTCTGCCATATTGGGCCCTTAGATGCTTTACTCCATAAAAGTCAGATTATGGATGATAAGGTTGTTATCGATACAGAAAATAAGAGATTGGAGGGTAAAGAAACAAAAAAATCGCTCAAAGTAGGAGATAAAATAAGAGTGAGGATAGTTACTGTATCATTAAATGAGATGAATCCAAGGGAAAGCAAGATAGGTTTGACAATGCGTCAGCCTGGCTTGGGGAAAGAGGAATGGAAGGAGAAAGATAAGGAAAAGAAGGAGGAGAAGAAATGAAAGCCTGCAGAAAATGTCATGTGCTCACAAACAAGAGTATTTGTCCATATTGTGGAGAGCCGACATCAGAAAGATGGCAGGGATATCTTATAGTTATCGATCCCAAGAATTCACAGATTGCAGAAAAAATGAAAATAAAGATGCCAGGAAAGTATGCATTGAAGGTTAGATGATGTATGTGTTGCCAGATGAGAAAAAAGAAGAGTTAAGAAAGCCGCTTGGCAGGGTTGTTAAAGAAATAGGTAAGGAAGAGATAAAAGGAAAGGTGGTTAGCGTAGGAGATATGGTTACAATGGTTTTGCAGAAAAATGGAATAATTCCAGATATTGCCGTCGTTGATTACAGAATCGAGAGAAAGGAATATAAAGGGGAAAGATTTCATGCTGAAGAGATAATAAAAGTCAGAAATCCTGCTGGGATGATAACAAGAGAGCTATGGAATGCAATAGCCACAGCCTATACAAAGGATAAGTCAATACTAATAGAAGTAGAGGGCGAGGAAGATCTGGCTGCCTTGCCAGCGATATACCTGGCCCCAGACAACACAACAGTAATATATGGCTTACCATCTAAGGGAATGGTAGTGGTTGAAGTAGGAGAAGAGGAAAGAAAGAAGGTGGGAAATTTCCTTAAAGAAATAGAGGGATAAAAATGGAGATAGAAGTCGAAAAGAGGAGAGAAAATAAGTTGCTCGAAAGAGAAGAGATAGAGTGCATAGTCAAATACGAAGGAGCAACACCGCCGAGGAAAAAGATTAAAGAGGAACTGAAAAACGCACTGGGACTTAGTGGTTACATAGTAATACACAAAATAGAGCCATTTTTTGGAATGATGCAGGCAAGAGTTTATGCAAAAGTATACCCTTCAGAAGAGATAGCAAGAAAAATAGAAGAGGATTATATCTTAAAGAGAGAAGCAGGCGGAAAGAAGGCGGAGCAACCTCAGCAACAGCAGCAGGCAGAAGCAGGAGGCGAGGCAAATGAATAAAAGAGAACTTTATGAAATAGTTGATGGAAAATTGGTAAGGAAAAGAAAAGAATGTCCAAAATGCGGGCCAGGCGTTTTCATGGCAGAGCACAAAGACAGGAGAAGCTGTGGCAACTGCGGCTATACAGAAT
>JAPDJQ010000120.1 GCA_029259015.1 Thermoplasmatota archaeon
AGAGAGAGGAGAAAGGTGAGGATGAGAAGGAGGAGAAGAGAAGAGAGGAGAAGAAAGGAGAGGAGAGAGAGGAGAGGAGAGAGGAGAGCGAAGAAGAGAGAGAGGAAGATTTAAGCGCATACATACCAAAGGAAGATAACGAATATATAGCGAGGAAGATAGGAAAAACGACAGACATTGAAATCCTGAAGAAATGCTTTGAGAACAAAATCAATGTTCTATTGGTGGGTAAAACTGGAGCGGGAAAGACACATGCGGCTCGGCGGCTCGCTTATGAGTTAAAGATGCCTTACATGCGAGTTAATGCAAATGGAGCAATAACGCCTGACGACCTCTTAGGTCAATATATACCCGACGGCAACGGCGGTTTTAGATGGTGCGACGGCGTTTTAACGAAATTTGTGAGATACGGCGGAATCTTTGTATTAGATGAGATAAACGCTGCACCCGCAGAGATTCTTTTTGTATTGCATTCACTCTTAGACGATGAGCGAAGAATCGTTTTGACACAAAAAGACGGCGAAGTAGTGAAAGCAAATGATAAATTCATGTTCATTGCCACAATGAATCCTGCGGAAGAAGCAATTTATGAGGGAACAAAAGAGATGAACGCCGCCTTAAAGGACAGGTTCGGCGTGGTTCTTTACTATGATTACGACGAAGCAATAGAGCGAAAACTTATAAAGAGTGAGTATGTGCGGGAAGTGATGAAGAAATTGAGAGAGAGCGAAGAAATTGAGACTCCTATCTCAACACGGATGGGTATAGAATACGAGAAAGCAATTGAATTATTCGGTATAGAAACGGCGAATGAAATACTAATTGCGAAATTCAGAAACGAAGAGAAGGAGATAGTGAGGGAAGCGCTCACAATGATTTATTCAAAATTCAACGAAAACGGCGAAGAAGGTGAGGAGGAGAGCGAAGAAGAATAAGGAAGGTGATGAAAATGAACATAGATTTTGATTCTCTCATTTATTTTTTACAAGACATTGACAAAATACTCATAGGGAAGAAGGTGGAAGTAAAAAACGAATTCTTAACCACCTGCGATGCTCAAACAAACATGAAAACAATAAAAATTGACATGCCATCCATCACACAGAAATGCAGAAATGAGAGCGAAGCATTACTTATGATAAAAGCGGTGAATTATCATGAGCTCGCACACATAAAATTCACAGATTACAACAAAGAAGACATAGATAAAGCATCTGAAAAGGTGAAAGAGAGAGGAGGAAACAGATATGACTTCTTTAAGATGCTGAACATCATGGAGGACGGAAGAATTGAGCGGTTATTTGCTGCGTTATACCCAAAGGCGAAAGATTACTTCATTGCGAAGAATATATGGAGAATAAGAAATCATGAATATGATTTCCTCACAACAGCAGTGAGGAAGGGGCTTGTTCCGAAGAAACTAATGAAAGAAATGGAGCTCATGCATTACATTGATGATGAAAAGAAAGAGAAACTTCTTGAATTGTTTGACAAATATACAAAAGAGGCAGACAAACAAAAACGCATTAATCTTGCAATGGAAGCATACTTCCTCATAAAAGATGATTATAACTGGTTCAAAGCGCCTGAAAATGAGGACAATGTGAGCATAAGTAAGAAGGGGGGAGGGAAGAAGAAGGAGAGAGAGATAAAGCGAGCAATTGAGAAACTGCGAGAAGAGGAGGAGAAGGAGAGCGAAGAGGGAGAGAACGAAGGAGAAGAAGGAGAAGGAGCGGAAGGAGAGAGCGAAGGAGAAGGAGAAGGAGAAGGAGAGCGAGGAGAGGAGAGCGAGGAGAACAAAGGCGAAGGAAAGCGAGGAGAAGGAGGAGAAGGAGAGAGCGAAAGAGAGAGCGAAGGAGAAGGAGAGAGCGAAGGAGCGGAAGAGAGCGAATGGGCGAAATCATTGAATAATCTCATAGATGCTCTTATTGAGAAAACGGGTGAGAAGGGGAAAGAGAGCAAAGATGAAAGAGATGTGAATTATCACCTCGCTTATCTTCCAGAGCTCAAACTTACAAAGAAGGAGGAGGAAGCAATAAAGAACATTGCGAATGCAATTAAGCAAATAAGAGCGGAATTAAGGAGCGGATGGCAGCGAGGAGAGAGGAGCGGAAGAATTGATTTAAGAAAAGCAATGAAATATAAGAGAAACGGAGACATAAAAATATTCAAAAAATTTAAACATGATAAGGAAAGAACATCAAAAATGCATTATGTTCTGCTCATTGACACGAGTGATAGTATGGAATTAGGACATAGTATTTCAAGAATACATGTGGCATCAAAGACTCTTTCAATATTGGTGGAAGCAATAGAGAGAGCAAAAGGAGAGTGTGCAGTGATAAAATATTCGGATGACCACACAGTTTTAAAGAGGTTTAATGAGAAGTGGAAGCGAGTTTATCTTAGACCGCATGGCAACACATACATAAGCGGAGCATTGAAAGAAGCGAGGGAAATGCTCAAAGGGAAAGAATACGGATGCGTTATAATCTTAACTGACGGCGAGTGGTATGATGATGATGAAGCGGAGAAGATTATAAGAGAGATGAACAAAAGAGGCATAGAAACGGTTTTAGTAGGCATCGGAATCGGCGAGAGGCATGAATGCAAACATTTCTTTACAATATATGATTCAAGAAACTTCGCAGGTGAATTCATGAGACTAATGAGGAAAGTGGTGCTGAAGATGGCAAAAGAGCTCACAATAAAAGCAATGTGAATTTTTTTCACATATTTTTTCATTTATTTCTTTTTTTTCGCTCCTTCTTTGATTTCACTTGAATTTCTCACTTCCCTCCTCTCCTCTTTCTTCCTCTCTTTCTTTCCCTCCTCCTTTCCCTCTTTCCTTCCCTCTTTCCCTCCCTCTTTCCCTCTCATAAGAGAACACAGAAAAAGACATGAAAAGCAAACTTCATGAAACATGTGAATTTCGCATTTATCTGAAAAATCATGAAATTCGCCGCAGAGGAGGCAGGAGAACGCCTTTTTCGCCCCGATGTCTGGACCAAGCGACCCGTAGAATTTTGAAACTCACAGAAATTGCAGCAATGGTTCGCCGAAATCCAATGAAGATGATGCAAACTATCCGCCACGCAGCGGGCAAAAAGCAGACTTTTCATGCCAAAACTCAGCAGAGATGAGACCGAAACGCCACTCAAAAACGATAAAAAGAGTGAAGGAAGCCTCTTATGCCCTCTCCCTCACGGAGCAAGACACCCTCTCAATGACAGAGCGAAACGCCCCCGAAATCCAAGAATGCTCAAAAATGTGCAATCTGGACAGTTGTGATAAAATGACACTGAAGGTGAGAGAGTTATGTGCAGAGTGCTACGCATTTAGCGAAATCTTGAAGTGAAGGTGATACTGTCCCGATGCTATATATGGCAAGACAATATGCGACTCGCATATATTCTATAATCGGGACATGGACACGCCTAGTTCACTGCACCCTTTCACGCTGTTTCAGCATGTTGTCTCGCCATATATACGAGTTTGGCTGTCCCGATTTTGCACTTCAAAAATCTGGACACCGCCCCAAAATCTGGACAAAACATAACAAATTCAGTATTACCGCACATCTCTTGATACTCATGGCGTCGCACCTCGCACCTCGTCATACGACTGTGCAAAATGTTCAAAATAGGGTTAGAAATCGGGACACGGCGATTTTCTCAAAGCAGAGGGGCGGAAATCGTGAGAGGAGCATTCTGCGAGGAGATTGAAAAAGCAACGAGAGGGCTTCTCGCCAGAGTGGTCAGTGTTACCGTGCCATTTGCCATGCCATATCTGGACACACGCCAAGATGCAAATCTGGACACTCAACATGCTCATCTCACTTCAAAAGACCGTAAGTTTTTTATAATGTGCGGAGAAAGCATGTGAAGAGGGGCGGGCTTCTGAATTAAGAGCGAAGAAGCATCCCGCACCACCACCCGCCCCCTCTTTACGCTCCGATGTTCTCCCCGCTCTGAAGTCCAACACCTGTCCCGATGCCTGCTCCACTCCTCCCTGCGCCGTCTCCCCCTCCACCCTCCGCATCCCCTTCCGCTCTTTCTTTGAATGCTTAAATTTTTGTTTAAATGAACGAAAGAGTTTTAAAGTGTGTGATTTAACGGAAGAGAGGAGGTGAGACGGAGGAGATGGTGAGGGAGGAAAGGATGATGGATGTCCTACGCCACCTCTACATGGCGCAGTATCTCCTTGAGAACGACCACTACGACTACGCACACATCGCAATTCAGAGCGCAATAAACATCCTCATTGACTTCCTGAACCTCTCAATCCTTGACGCAGACCAAATCAGAGCATTCGCAAGAATTGATGCTGACGAAGTATATGGTGTGAAGGAAAGAGGTGGTAAGAAATGAATAAACCAAAGGAGGAGAAGGAGGAGAAGGAGCGAAAATATCTTCTGTGGCGTCTGAGAAACCTGAGAGCAGCAAAGCAGCGAAAATTGGAGAGGTTACAGAGGGAATGCGGGAAGGCGGCAGTGGAATGGCAGAACATAAGTGAGGTCTTATATAGGTTTGAGAGAGGCGAAATCTCCGCCGAAGAGGTGAAGAAACTGCTTGGCGAGAAAGGAGAGTATGCGGAAAGGAGGTATGGTAGATATGGAAGAAGTGATTGAGAGATTTCGCAGAGCAATAGATAAATACGAGAAGGCAAGGAGAAAGGTGGATTACTGGATAAATACATTACACAGAAAGAAAGACTATGCATCCGATTCTGAGATAAAGGAGGGGATACGCCATCTATTAGAGGCATTACAGTGGAGAGAAGCGTGCAGAAAGGATTTGGAAGAGGTGGTGAAGGAATTACTTGGGCTTAATGACCTCAACATCAACATAGAGGTAGAGGTGGAAGTGATAGAAAAGAGGTGATTGAATAAAATGAATGAGGAATTAAGGAGGAAAATAGGGGAAATGGAGATGAATTTAGTGATAGAAGAGGCGATGAGATTATTGGAGGATAAGTGTGTCAGATGCGCTCTGGGTGACGGAGTTGATGACAGTATTTGTAGCAATTGCGTCAGTCTCGGCATGAGAGAAAAGGCGTGGGAGAAAATTGCAGAATTTCAGAGAAGGACGGGCTATGCGCTGAAGTTCGCTAATGGAACATACGAACTTTGTAAGAAGATATTGTAAATGTTTTCTCTCTTTTCTTCCTTCCCTCTTCCCCTCACCTTTTAGGAGATGATGATAGAAAATGGCGAAAGTCAGAATATATTGGGGCGCACCTGGGACGGGCAAAACTCACAAAGCAGTTGAAATTCTCACTAATGCTATTATAGAAGGAAAATCTATTTCCTATGACACATTCAGAAAGAGCATGGCAGAGGACGCATACGCA
>JAPDJQ010000013.1 GCA_029259015.1 Thermoplasmatota archaeon
CTCCGCATCCCTGGACACGAATCTGGAGTCTGGCTCCCTCTTCACGCAATTCTATTACGCAATCCATCAGATGTTTTATTGTTTGAACCTCAATTTCTTCATGCATCCCTCTTGTAATACTGAACATTGAAGTTGCTCCCATTCTCTTGCATATCCCACTTAGCACCTGCAAAAACCTGAAAACAGCTTTTGCATCTGAATATACTATTAGAGTGGATAAAGAATCAAATATAACTCGATATTTACCTTCTTTTTCCTTTAAGGTTTGGATAACAGAAGATGCAATTCTTTCTCTATTTATCGGGCTATCAACAAAAATAACCCACTCACTCTCTTCCTTTATTTCAACACTTGGAGAGTAAACATCTATATATCTTATCTTTCCTTCTTCCTCATATTTCTCATATTTTTTATCAAGTTTTTTCATTTCCTCACGCATATCCTGGAAAGATTTATCGGTTAAAACAAAAAGAATTGTATCTCCTTCCTGCAAGCCAGAAAGCGCAAATCTCTTTAATATAATTTCTCTTCCAATAAAAGGAGGAGAATATATCAGAACATTACTTTTTAAAGGTATTCCTCCTTTAAGCAATTCGTCTAACCTATCTATTCCTGTTTTAGCTAGCATTTAAACACTCCATTATTTTTTCGGCCAACATTTCAAAGGCCTCGTATACTCCTTTACCCTCCTTAGCTATCGTTTCTATTACAGAAGCATCAGGTAATCCTATCCTGTTTTTTATCTCCTCTTTTTTAAGTGCTCCTGGCAAATCCTGTTTATTTGCGACAATTACATAAGGTATGCCAGAGAATTTTTCTAGCATTTTTTTTGCTAGGCTGAATTCCTCTGGTTTTGTTGAATCTATGACAAGAAATATTCCATTAGATGAAGAACCGAGCTTATCAAGCAGAGGAAGAAATCTTTCTTGACCAGGTATTCCAAAAATTTCAGCCCTGTAATCTTTGTAATCCACTGTTCCATGTTCCACACCAACAGTTGCTCCCAGTCTTTCAACAGGAGTGAAATTTTTCGCCATTGCTTTAATAAATGTTGTTTTACCTGCCTGGAATGGTCCTATCACACTGATTTTTGGGATATATATTCTAATGCCTTCAGGCTTAAATATTTTGAATTCAAATTTTTTGCCTTCTGCTCCATTCCAGTCAACCTTCTTTACCTCCATTCTTTGTCTGGTTACCACATCCTCGACAACATTTACTTCTATAATGGCATTAAATAGTCTTTTCATTCTGTAAATTATTGCTTCTTTATATGGCCATGCAATGAAATTATAAATTGTGGCAAATCCAGAGCTTCCAACATCCTTATTTATTCTTTCTATTCCTTCGAGCGTTTCCCTTTCTCCGCACATATCCATTATGTTTGAGAGGGAATCAAAAACCATTACACCTTTTCCTTCTATTTTTTCCATCACTTCCAGCAGAACATCTTCATAACTTCTTATATCATGAGGCTCTTCCACAATATATTTTTCTTCTGAAGGAGCGCCTATTAAAGAAGAATATCCATCTATGACGATAAGTTTATCATACTTTTTAATATCCCAGTTAAATTCCCGGAATTTTTTTTCCACATTCTTTGGAGAACTTTCTGATACAACATATATTCCATACAATCCTCTTTCCAAGTTATGATGTAGTACATGTATACCTATATTACTTTCCTCAACACCTGGTTCAATATAGAAAACAAGAGATTTGCCCTCAGGTATTCCTTTCAGATATTCATCCAGCTTCGGTATACCCGTTTCAATCATTTTTTCTCACACAAGGTTTTATCAATTTTTCTTGCTGCTGCTTTCATCGCCTCATATATGTCATCAGCGTCTCCATGAGTTACTGATGCAAGCAAAGCATTTGCTCCGGCACCTATAACCACTATTTTTCTATTTTTGCCATCTACAACCACTTTTTTTGGTACACCTGCTTTTATCTCATCCATTGCCACTTCAGCAGAGCTCAAAAGGGTTGCGAGCATTGCTGCAAAAGCTTCCGCATGTATATCTTTCATGTTAGAGTAAATCAGTATTCCATCCCTCGAAACTATACAACTCCCCTCTATGTCTGCCTCCGCCTCCAGATCGCTAAGGATTTTTTTATAAGTGTCCTCTCTCATAATTATCTGAAAAATTATTAGGAAAAAGGTAATAAATCTTTCTAAAAAGTTCAATAGAGGAGAATAGGGAATAGTGTAATTTAAGAATCTTCAAATTTTTTTTAACAATAAGCAAATATACAACATTTTTATTTAATCTTATGAAGTCATCGCGTGTTCCTGGCTTTTACAAAATGCCAATAGAGGAGAGAATAAAAGTTGTCAAAGAGTTTGCTGGTTTGACTGATGAGGAGGCCGATATGCTCCTCTCCTTTAGCGCTTTACCAAAAGATGTTGCAGATATAATGATTGAAAATGTCGTTGGCACGATGCAACTGCCTTTAGGCATTGCAACAAATTTCATCATAAATGGAAGAGAGTTACTCATTCCAATGGCAATTGAGGAAACTTCTGTGGTGGCAGCTGCTTCTAATGCTGCAAAAATGGCTAGGCCAGATGGCTTCAAAGCAAAAGCCACAGAGCCAGTTATGATAGGACAGATACAGATTTTGAATCCAGCCAGAGATGCAAAAGAAAAAATAGAAGAACAGAAAGAAGAAATACTGAGCCTTGCAAATGCTCAAGATAAGATATTGGTTGATTTAGGAGGAGGAGCTAAGGATTTAGAAATAAGATGGCTCAGAGACGATATGATGGTTGTACATATCCTGGTTGACGTAAGAGATGCAATGGGAGCAAATGCTGTTAATACGATGGCTGAGGCGATTGCTCCTTTACTTGAGAAGATAACAGGTGGAAAAGCTTTGCTGCGCATCATATCAAATCTTGCTATATACAGGCTTGCTGAAGCAGAAGTCATTTACAAAAAAGAGGTAATTGGAGGAGAGGAAGTTGTTGATAAAATAGTTAAGGCATATGAATTTGCCGCCTTGGATGTCTTCAGAGCTGCTACACACAACAAGGGAATAATGAATGGAATCGACGCAGTGGTGATAGCAACAGGCAATGACTGGAGGGCTGTGGAGGCGGGAGCGCATGCTTATGCAGCGATGAATGGATACAAGCCGTTGACGACATGGAGCAAATTAGAGAGTGGAGATTTATATGGAAAAATAAAGTTGCCACTTGCAGTTGGAATTGTAGGAGGAGCCACAAAGGTTCACCCCATGGCTAGAATTTGTCTTAAAATTCTGGGCATTAAAACAGCAAAAGAACTGGCAGAAATAATGGCAGCTGTTGGATTGGCTCAGAATTTTGCTGCTCTGCGAGCTCTGGCTACAAAAGGTATTCAGGCGGGGCATATGAAGTTGCACGCTCAGAATATTGCAGTTATGGCAGGGGCAAAAGGAGAAGAAATAGAAATAGTGGCGAAAAAGATGATTGAAGAAGGAAAAATAAGAATGGATAGAGCCAAAGAAATACTAGATGAAATCAGAAAAAAATAAAAAGATTTAAGTGTAAGAAGTTTTTATCTTTACATGGCAAAAAAGGGGATGGGGTTATTTATTCTTTTGGCTATTTTAGGATATGGTATATTGATGGCTACGGCATCATATTCTCTGCCATATGGCAAGATAATATTTGTTGATGATGATTTTACAAATGATCCGCAGAATCATAAATGGAATACAATCCAGGCTGCAATTGATGATGCTGAAGATGGAGATATAATCTTTGTTTTTGCTGGAACTTACGAAGAAAATATTTTTGTTGACAAGCAAATCACTTTGATAGGAGAAAATGCTGAAAATGTAATAATAGATGGGAATTCCAGAAAGTATGCGGTAAATCTGCTTGCAGATGGAATAAAAATGGAAAATTTTAGTGTGAGGAATGGTGTAGATGCAGGAATCTATATTGAATATGATAATGTGGAAATTAAAAATTGTATAATAACTGCAAATGGCCTGTACGGCCTAGAAATCGCATCAGATAATGTAACCATTATAAATTGCTCATTCCATAATATGCCTGTTGCAATATGGATGAGTGGCTCAAATATAAGCATTATAAATGCCATCATATATGATACAGACTGGGGAGTAATGGTTAAAAATTCATTTACAAGTATTTTTAAGGATGGGGAATTCTATAATATAGAAAATAAGAGCATGTGGATAGAATCTTCCGAGGAAATAAATATCGAAAATATTACCATACATGATACATTCTGTGGAATATGGCTTCTCAACACAACTAATTCTTCAATTTCATTCTGTAATATTCGGGATAATAAAATAGGCGTAAAATTGCAGAATTCCTCATTCAATGAAATAATAAACTGTGAATTCACAAACAATTTTGGCTATGGCATATTTTCAGAAAATTCATATAACAATGTTATCCACCACAACAATTTCATTGGAAATGGAATAAACGCATATGATACAGGCATAAATAAATGGAACACAAGTATTGGAAACTACTGGGACGATTATACTGGCACAGATGCAAATGAAGATGGCATAGGAGACACACCATATGAAATAGGAGCAAATGCTGATGAAAGGCCATTAATGTACCCTATTACAACTCCTCCATTCTTTGTATGGGTAGATGATGACTATTCAGATACTACACCAGGATGGCAGATAGATCATTTTGATGATTTGCAAGATGCAATAGATGCTGTTATGGAAGGAGGAAAATGCTATGTTTATTATGGCTATTATAATGGAATAGAAATAACCAAAGAAGTGGAAATAAATGGCAACGATGGAATAATAGATGGAATTAAAATATTCGCAGACAATATATCAATAAGCAATCTGATATCATGTAATGTTTTTGATGGACATGCTTTGCTTATAAATGGTAACAATTCTTATGTAAAGAATAGCAAATTTTATAATAGCTATTACGGCGTAGAAGTGAATGGCGATGGTGTTATAATTGAAGAATGTTACATTGGCGATAATGCATATTCTGGCTTATCTGCAAAAAATGTTGTTAATTTAACCATAAAGAATTGCAGGATAGAAGGAAATAATATAGGGCTGATTTTGGAAAATACCTATGCCTACATAGAAGAAACTATCATATCCAACAACACTTTCATAGGTATTTCTTTGGATGGAGATAATCAGAACACTTTTTATAAATGCTCGGTAAGCAACAACATATATGGTGTATATTGTGAAGGAGATGGAAACACCTTCTATCTGAACAATTTCATTGGAAATGGAATAAACGCATATGATACAGGCATAAATAAATGGAACACAAGCATTGGAAACTAC
>JAPDJQ010000046.1 GCA_029259015.1 Thermoplasmatota archaeon
TCTTTCACGCTCATGCCCTTTATAGCTCTAGCTATATTTTCGCAGGCCTTTGGTGAGCAGTGAAGCTCGCGTCCATATGCCTTTGCAGTTTTTTCCGGGTCTAATTCTATTGAGTACTTCATTTCATCACTTTAACGGTAGATACTTTGAAGAGCGTGTAGCTCCTACACCTGGACCACTATGTTTGACTTCTTTTCTTGTTAATGCGAACTCTCCAAGATAATGTCCTATCATTTCCGGCTTAATGACAACTGGCTGAAACTCTTTGCCATTATGAATGGCAATAGTGTGACCAACAAACTCAGGCAATATGATCATATCTCTAAGATGGGTTCTTATCGGCTTGCCCTTTTCCGTCTTTCTGATTTTTTCAAGCAGCCTATACTGGCGAGGTGTTAAACCACGCTTCAACGTTCTTCTTGCCCTCGCTGGCAGCAGAGGCAACAATTCCTCTATACTCATCTTTGAAAGCTCTTCGAAAGTTAAGCCACGATATGTAAATTCTTTTTTGCTTGTAATTTCAATCTTCCTTCTCCTCTTACTCCTTTTTACCATTTCCTCACCTCTTACCTGTCCTGCGAGCAGCTATAGAGCCAACCTTTCTGCCAGGAGGTGCTCCTCTTGCTACTGTCTTGGGCCTGCCAACATGCTGATGGCTGCCTCCTCCATGAGGATGATCTACAGGATTCATGGCGACACCGCTTGTAATTGGCCACAATTTTGCTCTTGCCCTTGTGGCATGATACCTCTTTCCAGCTTTGACAAATGGTTTTTCATCCCTTCCTCCTCCTGCTGGCAAACCGATGGTGGCCCTACAATCTGGCATGAATTTTTTATGCTTGCCTGAAGGAAGCTTAACTATAACTCCATCCTTTTCATGAGAAATAATGACTGCATATGTTCCTGCAGCCCTCACATATTTTCCTCCATCTCCCGGCTCTCCTTCAATGTTAAAAACGGGAGCTCCCTGGGGAATGGAAGCAAGGGGTAAAACATTTCCAGGCTTTACTATGCTTTCCCTTGTGAATTTTATTTTTTCTCCAACCATCATTCCTTCATATGCAATTAATTTGGCTACCTGCCCATTCTCAAGCCTTACAATCGCCATTGGAGTAGTAGAGCCTGGATTATGAATTATATTCTCAACTACCCCTTCATATTCTCCGAGCTTTGGATAGCCTACTGGCCCCTTATGCTTAAATGAAGGGCTTGTATATGGAGGGTTTCCGGAGCCGCGCCTTTGGTGTCTTAATCTCTTTCCCATTTTTACACCTCAGAATATACCTATTCTCATTCCTATATCCTCAGCTTTATATTCTGGAGCCAATTTAACTGTTGCGATTTTGCCTTTCTTTGTTATGCGGGTTGTAACCTTTTCAACCTTTACTTCGAATATTCTCTCCACCGCCTCCTTAATCATCTTCTTGTTGGCATCCATTTTAACTACGAACTGCAAAGCATTATTTTTTTCAATTAGCATTAATGTTTTTTCTGTAACGTAAGGGTGCTCTATTATATCATATGGATCCATATTTCTCACCTATTTTTTTCACAGCGTTTAAAGTATATAAAGTAAGTCTTCCAGCATGTCCGCCGGGAGCAAGATATTCAACATTTATTTCATCAGGCGTGATCACATCCACACCAGGTAAATTGCCAGCGGCTTTTTTAATATTTTCCACATTTGATGCAATGATGAGCAATGACTTTGGCTTTTTGTATTTCCTTCCCCTCATTTTACCCTTTCCTGCCCTCACATGCTTTCCTTCTTTAGCTCTTTCTATATCATCAATAAGCCCTAATTTTTTTAGTACTTTCAAAACATCTTTGGCTTTCTTCAACTTTTCAAATTTATTTTCTACAATGATTGGCAACTCAGCACTAAATTTATGGCCGCGTTGTCTAACAAGTTCTTCATCAACAGTGGCAGATAAGGCAGATAACCTTGCCAACAACATTTCCTTCCTGTTTATCTTCCTCTCCCATATTTTTTCAACTTTTGGAGGATGCGCTCTCCTGCCTTTAACTGTTCCAGGAGCCATTGCTGCTCTTCCACTAGGCAAGCGAGGTACTCTAGCCATTCCTCTTCCTGGCCCAAATGACCATGCAACATAATGACCTGCATCTTTCTTTGCTCCATATGGCTGGCGGCGATTAGCACGCATTATATTAACTGCTTTTATTATCAAATCTGGCCTGTACTCCACGCTAAAGCATGCAGGCAATTCGATTTCTTTTATAACCTTCCCAGTTAAACTATACACCTTTGCCATTTACACACCCTGCTTACTTGTAGTAGATATGTATGTTATTTCAGGCTTCTCTACCTTCACACCCCTCAAATATCTGACTGCTGGGCGCATTCTTATAAGACGCTTAACACTTCCGGGAATGCTTCCGTGCAACACAACATATTCATTTCTGACTATGCCATAATGAGGAAAGCCTCCAGCTGGTGTGATTTCCTCCCCATTCTCTCCAATCTTCAAAATTCTTTTATTATACTCCGTTCTTTTATGATAACCAGTCTGTCCAGCTTGCGGCACGTTTGGGCGAACCCATGAAAGCCATGGGCCAAGGGTTCCAATCATACGGCGATGCTTTCTGTTTTTGTGATGAAGCAGCTTGACTCCCCATCTTTTAACCGCTCCCTGAAAACCTTTTCCCTTTGTAACTGCTATAACATCAATCATTTCTCCCTCACTGAAAACATCCTTTACACTTATCTCCTTGCCCAATATACTTTGAGCATATTCATAGCGCTGCTGCAAGTCGCCGCCCCCTATCCTTATCTCCATTAAATCTGGAACCTTCTTTGGCACGCCTGTTATTCTCCACGGCTCTGTATATGCAAGAACCCTTATCTCATCAAAGTTATCGATGCTCTTCTCCTTCTTTTTCTTTGGCAGCGGTATCCTTTCTGCCAGTTCCTCTATGCCATCTGCCCATATTTCTGTCTTTGTTTTTAGGCCATATGGTGTGTATTCATAGAAACGGATAGCTGCTATTTTCATTGGAGGTGCTTCAAGCACTGTAACGGGCACAAAAACTTCCTGGCCAGAAGTTGTGGAAGTAGGGCGATAATCAACAACGAGTACATGAGTCATTCCTGCTTTATAGCCTGCAAACCCCTGCAATGCTGGTTTATCTCCATCAGAAGGCCATGCCTTGATGCGAGGAGTCTCACGTCTAGCTCTTTTGCGAGGTGAATATGCATGCGAACCTCTCCTTGGCTTACTATGCTGTGCCATCTTTTACACCTAAGACTTTTACCCAAATATATGAAGCCATATATAAAACTGATGTTTATAAGATTTGCCTTGGCTCAAGCGAAACACACCGGATTTCGCCACTAGCAAACATTTTAAATTCTTTTGTATTTCTCCTTAAATGCTGATAAGAAGCAAGGTAATAAAATATGGGGATGATATAAACACAGATGTGATATTTCCAGGAAGATATCTTGAAATTGTTGATGCTGAGGAAATGGCAAAGCATGCAATGGAAGACTTAGATGAAAATTTTCATGAGAAAGTGAAGGAAGCGAAAATAATAGTTGCTGGCAAGAATTTTGGTTGCGGCTCATCCAGGGAGCAGGCGGCAACATGCTTGAAATATGCTGGTGTGGAAGCAATTATAGCAAAATCATTTGCAAGAATATTCTTCAGAAACGCCATTAATCAAGGATTGCTGGCAATAGAATGTAAGGATGCTGATAAAATTGATGACGGAGATGAAATTGAAATCG
This sequence comes from Thermoplasmatota archaeon, assembly GCA_029259015.1. Lineage (GTDB taxonomy): Archaea > Thermoplasmatota > E2 > UBA202 > JdFR-43 > JdFR-43. Next base: position 3,749 of record JAPDJQ010000046.1, read on the forward strand.
ATACAGAAAAGGGGGAGATAAAGAATTTAAGTAAAGACATAACATTAAAAATAAAACCTCTGCCACCTTTCCTTTCAGAAATTATTAAATCAGGCGGACTTATTGAATATATGAAAAGGAGGGCTTTAAAATGAAATATAAAATTGCAATGCTACCAGGAGATGGTATTGGTAAGGATGTTATGGAAGCAGCTCAGATAGTTCTGAATGCTCTGGAACTAGATGCAGAATATGTATATGGCGATATAGGCTGGGAATTCTGGAAAAAAGAGGGAAACCCACTGCCAGAGCGCACTATAGAGTTGCTAAAAGAGACAGACTGTGCATTATTTGGGGCAATAACATCAAAGCCAAAGAAAGAAGCAGAAGAAGAATTGCCTGAATACCTAAGAGGAAAGGTTGAATACTTCAGCCCCATAGTAAAGCTTCGTCAGCTCTTTGATTTATATGCAAATGTTCGCCCATGCAAGGCATATGAAGGCAATCCATTGAATTACAGGGACAATATAGATTTGGTTATTTTCAGAGAGAATACCCAGGGCTTGTATTCAGGTGTGGAATTTTATCCGGTTCCAGAAGAAGTTAGGAAAGCGCTGGAAATTCATCCAAATATGCAAAAGTTCAAAGATGTGCCAAGTGACGAAATGGCAATTTCATTGCGAATATTCACAAGAAAAGGATGTCATCGTATTGTGAAAAAAGCCTTTGACTATGCAAAGGAAAATAACAGGAAGAGTGTAACTGTGGTGGAAAAGCCAAACGTTATCAGAGAAACATCTGGAATGATGATTGAAGAAGCAAGAAAGCTTGCACCCAAGTATAAAGGCATTGAATACATGGAAGCCAACATAGATGCAATGGCAATGTGGCTCATCAAAAATCCAGAACGCTATGATGTTCTTGTATCATCAAACATGTTTGGCGACATCATCTCTGATCTGGCTGCACAGCTCGTTGGCGGGCTGGGCTTTGCATGCGGAGGAAACATTGGCGATGACTATGCTATTTTTGAACCAGTTCACGGCTCAGCTCCAAAATATGCTGGAAAATATGTTGTCAACCCAATAGCCATGCTGCGCTCCGTTAAAATGATGCTTGACTGGCTCGGAGAAAAGAAACTGGCGGGGAGGCTCGAAAATGGCATAGCAAAGACGATAAAGGAGGGCAAGGTAAGAACATACGATATGGGAGGAAATGCATCCACACTTGAAATGGCTGAGGAAATCATAAAGAATATGGATTAGCAAACAATATGCTCCACCTCTCTTCTTTTTGCATTAAAAATTTAAACAGAAACAGATTTAGAATCATGAAAAAATTTGTCGTGCTGGTTGTTGTGTTGTTACTAGTTATTCCAGCAGTTGGTGTTTTTGATACTGCAACAAAAAATGAGGAAAAATTGATGATGGAAGTAGAACATTTCTCCATCAGCAACAATATAGAAATAAAAGAAGACAA
>JAPDJQ010000005.1 GCA_029259015.1 Thermoplasmatota archaeon
GCATTACTTGAATTGATAGAAAAAATAGCACATAGAGAAGGCATAGGCGACATACTGGCAGAAGGAGTTAAAAAGGCGGCAGAAAAGATAGGCAAAGATGCTGAAAAATACGCAGTTCATGTGCGTGGCATGGAACCTCCTGCCTATGATGTTCGAGGTATAAAAGGAATGGCTCTCGCTTTTATGTCTTCGCCGCGTGGAGCATGCCATCTCCGCTCTGGAGCATATGCCTTAGAGCTTACTGGCAAATTCTGGAAATTCGAGGGCGTTGATAGATTCAGCAGCGATAATAAAGGCAAGGAAATAGCTGAGATGGAGAACTTCATGGCAATTTATGATGCTTTAGGGGTGTGCAAATTCAGCAGAGGTATTTATCTGCTCAATTTTGAAGACATGCTTGATGCAGCCATAGGAAAGCCATTGAAAGAGGAAGATTTGCTTGTCATCGGAGAGAGAATATGCAATTTGAAGCATATATTCAACATTAAATCAGGATGGAAGAAGGAAGATTGCAAACTTCCAGAAAAAATACATAAACCTATTCCAGAAGGTGTGTCAAAAGGGAGCTATGTGAGCAAAGAGGAGGAAAAGAAAATGCTTGATGATTACTTTGCAGCAAGAGGATGGGATAAGAATGGCATGCCCACGAAGAAAAAGCTTGAAGAACTCGATATAGAGGAATTCATGAAATGAAATTTGTTGCTCTTTTTCTCTTTTTTATTTTAATTACAGGTGTTATAGGAAGCAATTATGAAAATATGAATAAGAGTGAGCCCAAAGCTGATTCTATTTTTGATAAGAAAAGCACTATCTCCACTATTTTCTATGATAAAAATGATGCTGCTCATTTTAAGGACTATGAGAATGAGAGTCATATTTTGCAATGGTATGAGTGGTGGTACGCAAATTTGAAGGGAGAAGATGGAAAAGGGATCGTGGCAATATTTTTTACTCTCGGAGATTTAAATAATCCTCTCCTTAGCACAGCTGGAGTATTTATTGCCTTCTTAGATGAAAAGGAAAGCATTGAAAAAGTCACATGCTATCCTTTCATCGATTATAGCCTAGATTACGAAAAATGCAATGTTAGTATAGCAGGTAATAGATTTTATGAAGAAAATGGAGCATTCATCATAGAATATGAAGAAAAGGGTTTCAGCGTTTTTATGAAACTTTATCCTGAAGGAAAAGCTTTTGGAAATGCTACAAAAATAAAGGACTGGCAGTGGGCTGCATGGTATGTGGCAATGCCATATGGAAAGGGAGAAGTTCGGGTAAAATACAAAGGTAGAGAATACTACATAAAAGGAAATGCATATCATGACCACAACTGGGGAATTTCAAAGAAAATGGATTTTAAGTGGGACTGGGGAGAATTCAATGTAAATAATGAGTTTGCAATAATTTATGGATTTGCTGGAAATGGAGAAAGAAAAGGAGGAATTCATTTTGTAAATGGAAGTGACCATATCTTCATCCCATATGGAGAAGCAAAAATAGAATATATAGAATGGAAGAGAATTTGCGGTTTCAAGGAGCCAACAAAAATGCATTTGTATGGAAAAAAAGAGAACATAAGCATTGACTTTTATGTTGAGCTACATGAAGCATACATACTAGGCTACAAGAGTATTGGCAAGCCCTATTTACTTGGAAAGGCATATGGTAGCATAAAAATAAATGGAAAAGAAATGCAATTCAGCAGCATTGGATTTTATGAACATCATGAAATAATGCCGTGGTAAATTTATTCTGCCTTTTCTATTCTTATTTTCTCTCCATCTTTTATTTCTATTTTGCCTTCCAGTTTTGCAAATAAATTTACTGGAGAAATAGCAACAGGTTTATCACCGCTGCTTACAGGCGTGGGCCCAAGGAAAATACAAATTGCCTTTCCTTCAGGCCAGTAAGCTATATCTCCTATTTCCATTTCTGTCTGGCCGCTCTCCTCTTCAACCTCAATATCTGTGTAAAAATAATACTCATCACCCCACTTTATGGCTGTACCTTCTATTGGCAGGTTTTTCAGTATTGTTTCTGCTGTCTTGGGGTTTTTATCTAGGATTTTCGCTTCTGCTTGGCTGCCTCCGCATATAATACATATTTTTTGCATGATGATAATAGCAACTATTTTCTTAAAGGTTCTTATTAAGAGGATAAAAATGAAATGGTTGTTTTGTAACAAGTGCTGATGAACTTTTCTTTATTTATCATTTGCTTCTTTATTCCCCATATTCTTTCCATAACACATTTCTTTTTGCCTCCAGCATATTATTTTTCTTTCCGTTCCATTCCGCAAATGTCTTTATTCTATCGCCATATTGCTCATACAAATTCTTCATTCTTTCCTTGTATTTTATATCTCTAAGCAAATGATGGTCTAAAATGAGTTTGCAATCTGTCTTTTCCATTATTTCAATTAAGTTTTTCTCTGCTTTTTCCAAGTTATCCTGAGAGAAACGCCATCCAAGGAAATATGAAGGAGGACCATCCATTATGAGCAAATCTGGCATTTCTTCTATGATATAATCCTTTGCTTTTTCATATACTGGCCCTTGCACATCTGATGCAAAGAGCATCTTCTCTTTGTTTTCAATACTCACCATTATCACATACCCTAACCTTATTCCATGTGGTCCATGAGGAAAAGGAGGAGAAAATTTAATTTTATAGCCATCCACCTCATATTCTTCTCCATCACAATAAATTATCTCTGCCTTGTCTTCAAATATTTCTTTAAAGTATAATCCTCTTTCCTGCTGGCTTCTGTTGATATGGCTATCGATTCTTTTCGCAAAAATTTTCTTGCCAATGTAAAAACTCTCATCAGGGTCATGGTGATCGTAATGATAATGAGTTATAACATGATATTTGCAATCTTTTGCCAGCTCCGCTATTTTTTTCTTCGCATTCTGCAATGCCTCTATTTCTAAAGGATGAGGAGGCAAACCGTAACGAGATGGTCCTAGGGCGGCGGAAGCATCAATAAATATTTTTTCCTTATCAAGCTCAACCAACGTTGCCATAGATCGCACACCAAGCGAATCCGAGAATAAAGGCAACACTTTCATTGTATAAAAATATGCGGAGAATATATAATGTTTAAGAACAGATGAAAGAGAAAAAAGTAAGATAGAAATGGCTGGATGCTTCATCTATTTTCCGGAGGTAAGAACGGAACATTATGCATATTTTTCTATAAAGAAAGATTCAATACTGCAGCATTAACCATTTCATTCAATGCTATAATTTATCCTTCAATCTTTCAATTTGCTTTTCTACAGCCATTATTGCTTTTTTCATTGCCTGCCTGAAGCCCCAGCCATCATCATCTGCAATAAAGAAACCTTTTGGTGAGGAAAGCCTTATTTTGCAATATACCAACGGCAACCCATGCTTCTTTTCCTTATGCTGTTTCAGATAAGCGCATAAATAGCCAGTTTCTAGAAATTCCTCATGCTTCCTTATAAATTCTTTAAGCTGTGACATCGCCTCCTCTTTGTCAAAACCTTCTATTTTGTTCATCTCTCCGCATAGCTGAACGAATATTTTTTCCTCTTTTCTATGACTTGCTATTGGTTCTAGCAAATCTTTCTTCGTAACTATCCCAACAAGTTTTTCATTTTCGGCGATTAGCATTCCTCCGATATTATTTTTCAGCATTTCTTCAATTACGTCTTTCACTTTTGCATCTGGTGACATAACAATTGGTTTCTCCGTCATTACACCTTTCACAGGAATTTTGAGATATCTTTTCTTTTCTGCTATGAATTCTCCATATTCTGGCTTTTCTTCAGGATGAATAACTTTTTCAAGCAAATCTCTCACAGTAATGATTCCTACAATTTTGCCATCCTCAACCACTGGCAATCTCGATATATCCTTTTCTTTGAATAATTTAACAACCTTGCCAATATTATCATCTGGGCTTATTGTTATTGGTTGGGAACTCATGAAATTGCTCACTTGCTCATTACCTAATTGCTCCTCCACAATCCTCTTCAGTAAATCATCATCCCTTACTATACCAACAAGCTTGTCACCCTGAAAGACTGGCAAATGATATATATCGCTTTCAAGCATCAAACGGGCTATTTCTTCTATTGGTGTATCTGGTTCAATTTTTGGAGCATGTTTTACAAAACTTTTTACTTTTGCATTTGGTGGTATCTTCGCTCTTATAATATCCTTCTCTGTTATTATGCCTCGATATTCTTTTCCTTTCATTACAACAAGGGCATCCGTATTTTCAAGCATGGAAAGTGCCCTAGATATTGTCTCATCTTCATTTATCACTGCAAAATCTTTAGTCATTAACTGCTGGGCATATACAAACATCATTTCACCTCTCTCTCAAATCTCTCTGCTATATCAACGTACCTCTTCAGCTCTTCTTCTGTCATTGGCTTCACATTTTTCAATGCCTCCTCAAAATGTCTTTTATGAATCTTTAACTTCTTCATCTCCTCTTTATCCATTTTTCCCCCTTTCTCAATATATTCTCTTATCGCCGCCATCACTGCTTCATTACATACTGCTGCTATATCTGCGCCAGTATAACCTTCCGTTTTCTCTGCCAGCTCATCGAGATTGACATCATCTGCTAGAGGTTTCTTCCTTGTATGTATGCGGAAAATTTCCTTCCTTGCTTCTTTGTCTGGAGGAGGAATGTAAATAAGGCGATCGAATCTTCCAGGGCGCAATAAAGCAGGATCGATGATATCTGGCCTGTTGGTTGCAGCTATTACAGTGACATCCCTTAATTCCTCCAAGCCATCTAACTCAGTTAACAGCTGACTTATTACTCGCTCTGTTACATGGCTATCGGCTGAGGTGCCTCTAGCAGGAGCTATGGCATCTATTTCATCGAAGAAAATTATACATGGGGCTGCCTGCCTTGCCTTGCGAAATGTCTCTCTAACTGCCTTTTCGCTCTCTCCAACCCATTTTGAAAGGAACTCTGGCCCCTTAACGCTTATGAAGTTTGCCTCGCTTTCTGTGGCTACAGCTTTAGCAAGCAATGTTTTACCAGTGCCTGGTGGGCCGTATAGCAAAATGCCCTTCGGTGGCTTCGCATCCATGTGGCTGAAGAGTTCGTTGTACTTCATAGGCCATTCCACCGCTTCTCTCAGCTTCTGCTTTACATCATGCAAACCGCCAATATC
>JAPDJQ010000004.1 GCA_029259015.1 Thermoplasmatota archaeon
AGCCAGGAATACCACAATAAATTTGTTAAGCTTGTTGAGGAGATAGCCAAGTTAATTAACGAGGCGAATCAGAAGCACAAAGAATATTTGGAAATCAAAAGAAGAGCAGATGAATATCATCGAAAAGCAATGGAAATGAGAGGAAAAATACTGGCTATAAGAAAGGAAAGAAGAGAAAGATACGAAAAAGCAATGAAAATGCTTGAAGAATTCAATATAAAGGCAAGGAAATTCATGGATGAAGAAGAACTTGATAAGTTCATAGAGGAAAACATGGAAAAACTGAAAAAGGAAGGAAAAATATCTATTGGATTATAATGGCAGGTATTGTTATAGTTGGCTTGCAATGGGGGGATGAAGGTAAGGGGAAGATAACAGATTATTTTGCCAGCCAGGCAGATTGTGTGGTGAGATATCAGGGAGGGAATAATGCTGGACATACTATTGTTATAGGAGAAAAAAAATACAAACTTCATTTAATACCTTCGGGCGTACTGCAGAATAAAAAGGTAGTTATAGGAAATGGAGTTGTTGTTGATCCAGCAGTTCTTTTAAAAGAAATAGAAATGCTTCGTCAGCATAACATAGAGCCTGATTTAATGGTGAGTGATAGAGCAAATGTTATAATGCCATTTCATCGTATGCTGGATGGAGCAGAGGAGACATTGTTAGGAAGCAAAAAAGTAGGTACAACAAAAAGAGGTATAGGACCATGCTATTCCGACAAAATAGCCAGGCGTGGAATAAGGATGCATGATTTGCTGAATGAGGAGGAATTTAGAGAAAAAATGGAAAGAATAATGCCAATAAAGCAAAGAATACTGGAAGTATATGGCTTGGAAAAAATTGACGAAGAAAAATTGATTGAGGAATATCTGGCTTATGGAAAAGAACTTGGGAAGTACATAGGAGATACAATTTATTTCCTGAATAGTATAATTGATGAAAAGGAAGTTTTATTTGAAGGTGCCCAGGGCACATTGCTCGACATAGATTATGGAACATATCCTTTTGTGACCTCCTCCAATCCTGTTACAGGAGGGATATGCACAGGGGCCGGCATAAGTCCAAAGAAAATTAAGAGAATAATAGGGGTGGCAAAAGCTTATGTTACAAGAGTAGGAATGGGTCCTATGCCTACAGAAGAAAAAGGAAAAATAGGCGATTTTCTGGCGGAAAAGGGAGGGGAAATAGGAACAACTACTGGGAGACGAAGGAGATGTGGATGGATTGACCTGGTTGCTTTGAAATATGCATGCATGATTAATGGTGTGGATGAGATTGCATTGACAAAATTAGATGTTCTGGATGGATTGGAAGAAATAAAGGTTTGTATTGCCTATGAATATGAGGGAAAAGAAATAACTAATTTTCCTTCGTCAATCAAAATACTTGAAAAATGCAAGCCAGTTTATGATACGCTGCCTGGATGGGATGGTGTGAAGGGAAAGAAAAAATATGATGAGTTACCATTAAATGCAAGAAAATATGTGGAATACATTTCAGATTGGCTTAAAACATCAATTGGAGTAATATCAACAGGACCTGCAAGAGAAGATACAATTAAGATGGAGTCATAAACCAATTTTATCCGCTATCCCTTTCATTGCCTCTAATGAAAGCAATAAGAAATCTTCCAGATTTAATCCAAATTTTTCACATTCCATGATTCTGTTTCTATCAACTCTTCTTGCAAATGATTTATCCTTAAATTTATTTTTCAATGTGCTTAACTTAACTTCTGAGAGTTTTTTATTTGGCATTACTAATGCCGTAGCTACAATCAAGCCACTTGCAGCATCACAGGCACGCAAGGCATAGTCCATTTTACTTTCTGCTTTAAAACCCGTCATTTCATTATGAGCTTTTATTGCATTCAAAGCATATTCAGGTAGCTTGCCCTCAAGCATCTCTGCCGATTTTATTCCATGTTCATTCATATCCACCATTTCATAATCTATATCATGAAGCAGACCAACAAGTTGCCATATCTCCTTATCTTCTCCAAGTTTTTCAGCCAGTTTTTCCATTATGGCTGCTACCGCTACCATATGCTTTCTCAGATTCTCATTTTTTACTTTGTTCAAAAGCTTTTCAATCTCTTCTTCAGAAAGCATAAAAGAGATATAGCTGTTATTTTAAAATATTTACATTTAGAAAAATTTGCTTTTTGTAGCATATTGAATGAAAAAATGTTGCAATAAATTCATTTGCCGCTTATTTTTTCTTCAAATTCCTTTAAATCTCTTACAACATAACTTCCATTCATATTTCCTTTTCTATCCAGATAATATGCTTTTATTCCTGCCTGCTTCGCCGCCAGATAATCAAATTCATAATTGTCTCCCACGTGAATGATTTTATCTTTATTAGCACCTAATTCATTACAGACTTTTTCATAAACTTCCTTGTCTTTCTTTGTTTTTCCAAAGTTGCTGACAGCAGAAAAAATAGCTGAGAAATATTTTTTCAAGCCTAATGCTTCCATTTCTATTTCTATAAATTCGTTTGCTGCATTTGATATTATTATTAGCTGGTTTTCTTCTGACAATCTCTCAAGCACTTCCTTGACTTCGGGGTATAGCTTCAATTTATCTTTACAGCTAAGCAAAATATCTTTCCAACTTGTTCCCAAATCAAATTTTTTTATCCAGTATTTTATATCATACCATTCTAGGGCTTCTGGTCCAATTTTTAGATATTCTTTCTCTACCACCCTTTTTGCCTCATCATATGAAATGCCATATTTTTCTGCATATAACTGTGGAATTTTTTCTAGCCATACAGCATCAACATAGTCCATTGTAACGAGTGTGCCATCTAAATCAAACGATATTATTTTTTCATTCCACTGCATATATTTTCCCTTCATATTCAACTATATTTATCTTTTTCCCTCCCTTCCATTTTTTTGGTTTTCTGACAACATATGTTTTAAAGTCTCTTGAATCCATTATGTGCAGTGTATCTTTATCTTCATGTAGTACAGTTGCTTCTCTTTCTTCTAACTCAAGCCATACAGCCCTCTTTAATTCATCTTTATATACATGAAGAGTTTTTCCATCTACACTTTCTAATTCCAGTTTTTTTCCAGATGAAACAATTCTGTACAATTTCCCATCTATTTTTACAAATTTGCCAGCATATTCTGGCATCCTTATGCTATATGTATTCCTGTATATTCTCTTCCCATCTTTCATTCCAACAAGAGATGATGATACAGTTAGCTCTCCTCCCATTGCCTCTTTTATTTCTTTCGCTGCCTTCTCTGCTGCCTTTTTGTTGCCTATATAATAATCAATGCCTCCTCTCACCTTTTCCTTTTTTGATATAAAAGATTGTTTTTCTTTTACCCTCCTTTTCACAATCTCCTCTATTTCTGCTAGGTTTTCCTTCTCAGCCCCTCTTATTTGCAGCACAGCCTCAAAATATCCTCCCTTTTTTAATGAACATTGAGGACAGAGTTTCTGCTTTTCCTTTATTTTTATTTCCTTTTCCTCCACCACTTCTCTTCCTTCAAATTTTCCATAGCATATTACTTTGTTATCTTCAACCCTGCACTCATATTCTATATCAGCTTTTATCTGATTTTTTATGTACTCTTCAATGTCTTTCCACAGCATTCCTCTTTTCCATTCACTTCCTATTTTATATGCATCACAATTTCTGCAGAATGTTACAACAATTTCAGATGGAATGGCAAAAAATTTTTTCTTTTTCAAATAGCAATCTAGGCATAAGCCATTGTATGTCTTTCCTTTCTTACCACATTCAACGCAGAACATTTTAGAGTAAAGCAAACTGAGCATGTGGTATTCCAGCAATCTTTAAAATATTTTCCTCATCAATCATTCCCATTTCAATGCCACATTTAACAGCTTTATGTCCAACTAAATTTGCTATCGTCGCCTTAGCAAGATGTTTTTTCAGCATTTCCTCATCGCCAAGCACATCAGCATAAAATTCCTTTGAAACATGAAATTCTATTTCTCCTTCTCTCAGGGTTTTTCCTATTAATTCAGCATCACATGCAGCAACCAATACTTCATTGTACACAGTGTAGACTTTCATGTATATTTTATTCGCTGGTGAGTTTGTATTTTCCGTGTTTTGGCTCAAATATAATCCCCTCCCTTCTCATTTTGCCTATTAATTTTTCGACGGTGTCTCTTTCCATGCCCTCATCTTGTGCCCTTGTTATTATCTCTTCCAGAGGGGCTGCAGAGCCTGTTTCCTGGCAAATGTCTCTTATTATTTCTGTAAGTATTTTCATCTTATCCTTTTGAGTTTTTGTTATGCCCGTCGTTATTAAATCAATATTAAATGCTTCCAGTTCCCTTTCCATTCCTACTTTGGTGAGATAATATTCAACAATTTTTATTGCTCTATCTGCATCCTCGATAGTAACAACATTGGAAAGGCGCATTCTGGCAGATGCTTCAGCTATTCTTATAAATGCTTCGAGCTGACGAGGTGTAAATGGTATTGTTTCCTTTGACTTTGCCCTCATATCAACATAATAATCTCTGATTCTCTTCATTGCCTCCTCAGTTAAAACAGGAAATACGTTTCTTTTTGCATATGCAATATATTTCTTCAAAAATTCTGGTTCTATTGCTGGCTTTATCCTATCTATTTCTATGTTTTCATGTGATAGCATTTCTCCATATCTGTGCACTTCGAGTATGTGGCTTGCAAGAGCATCATCTTTTTCTCTATCAGGCTTGTCTGTAAGCGGGAAAATCAAATCAAATCTTGAAAGGAGGGCAGGAGGAATATTTATTTGCTCAGCTATTGGAGCATATTCATCAAATCTTCCAAATTTTGGATTGGCTGCACCAAGCAAAGCACATCTTGATTTCAGCGTGGCATTAATGCCTGCTTTTGCAACACTTATCTCCTGCTGCTCCATGGCTTGATGCAGTGCATCCCTGTCTTTGGGCTGCATTTTATCCAACTCATCCACGCATGCAATGCCCAGGTCAGCTAAAACCAAAGCACCAGCTTCCAGAGTCCATCCCCCTTCTCCAAACTCATCGCTTTTTACAGCTGAAGCTGTCAAACCGGCAGCGCTACTTGATTTGCCAGAGGTATAAATGCTTCTAGGGGCTAACTGCGATATATA
>JAPDJQ010000028.1 GCA_029259015.1 Thermoplasmatota archaeon
GCTTTATACAATATGGAAATTAAGAGAGAATCTTATGCATGGAGTAAAGGAGGCGGTTATTGGGTTAAAAGGAGGAACTGTCGAAACAAAGAAAAGAACAGATAGAGACCTAGATATTAAAAAGGTGTTTCTTGCCATTGGCTTTATGGTTATTCCTGTATTTCTAATATATTCATGGATGAGTCACATGTATATAGTTAGCCTCTTCATGGCGATTCTGCTTGTGCTCTTTGCTTTTGTTGCTTCTGCTATCGCCGGCTATATGGCTGGATTACTTGGCTCATCAAATAATCCGATATCGGGTGTTACTGTAGCTGTTTTGCTTATGGTGAGCATAATAATGCTCGCATTTGGTGTCACAGGAACTTCTGGAATGACGATTGTCATTGGCATGGCTGCCGTAGTATGTTGTGCTGCTGCCATTTCAGGAGATGTTCTGCAATCAATGGCAGCTGGCCAGATGTTAGGCGCCACACCATGGAAACAGCAGCTGGCTGAAATGCTTGGAGTGATTGCTGCTGCCCCCATTTTGGCAATTGTCATTCAGGCACTGGACAAAGCATATAAAATAGGAAGTTATGATTTGCCTGCTCCTCAGGCGTTCCTGATGGGAGGTATTGTTAAAGGAGTTATTGGCGGAGAAATGGTATGGCCATTTGTTATAGCAGGGGCTTTCCTTGCATTGGTCCTGATCCTAATGGATATTCCTGTTTTGCCAGTAGCAATAGGGATATATCTGCCATTTACACTGAGCGTTCCAATCCTTATAGGAGGAATAGTAAGAGCATTGGTAGACAAAAGATTAAAGAAAATCTCTCCAGAAGAGGAAGAAGAGGAGGAACTAAGTGACTGGGAAATGGCAATAAAGAAGACAGGCATAAAACCAAAGGAGAGAGCTCACAGAACTGGCTTGCTTTTCTCTGCTGGCCTGATAGCAGGAGAAGCATTGATGGGTGTCATAGGAGCTTTTCTGATTATAGGACATGTAAATCTTGGGTTGCTCGAAGAGGCGCCAGCTTGGCCTGGCATGCTAATATGGGGTTATATTGCATTTCTGCTTGGATATGTGGTATTGAGAGAATTCAGGAAAGCAAGATATGAAGATTGATTTAAAGGTAAGGCCAATAAGACAGATTGATTGGATTGAAGAAGAAGGAAGAGTGAGTCTGAAGGTAATAAAATTTAAAGGTAAGTTTGGACAGTGGCTATGTAGAGCGCTTAAAAAGCCGAATTATTTCCTCATCAATCTGGATGAAGTGGGCTCATTTATATGGAAAAAATGCAACGGAAAAAACAGCATTGAAGACATTTTGAAACAACTGGAAGAAAAATACGGAAAGGAAAAAATGAAGGAACGCCTTATAGTTTTTCTCCTTATGCTCAAAAGATATGGGTATGTAGAATTTGAAAGATAATGTGAAGCGGGCCCGAGGGGATTTTCAATGTGCCTGCCCAACAGACACACTTTCGAACCCCTGACCTGCAGCTCCGAAGGCTGCCGCCTTGTCCGCTAGGCTACGGGCCCATTCTGGAAAGTATATCCTCGATCATTTTTCTGAATTCACTTGGCAAAACAGTCCTCTCTATTATATCTTTCGCTCCCACTTCCTTTAACTTCTGTGCCCATGCTGTAGCAAACCATGCTGTATAGCCATATATGTTTGCATCTGGATCCATCTCCAGTATCCTTTTTGTTGCTTCCACACCATCTATTTCACCCCTCCCCCATTGTGTTAAATTTAAATCCATTAAAACTAAATGAGGTTTCATTCCCTTTTCCATAAGCTCTCTGTATTTTTCCACCCCTTCCTCCCCACTTAATGCGCTGTACACTATTATAGGAATTTTACACCTCTCCAGATTTCTTCTTATAAGCTCTTGCATCGTCTCCTCATCATCAACAACAAGCACAATCTTTTTATCCATTGATAAATGAATTTGTTGCCCTTCTTTAAACTTTATCATAAAAATATTTTGCTTCCCTACTCTGATAATATGTTGGGTGAGCCATTTTTGTAGGCAATGTAACAATTTTCACATAGATAAGCAGAGATTTCCTCAACAAAATGGGCATGCTGCTTGCAAACTGGCTGATAGCAATGATGACATTCCGTATCGTTTCTGTCTCCGCATATATAGCAACCCATGAAGTTATAATGTGTTGCAATATTTAATTTTATGGAAGCACTATTTGAGCTCTCAAAAGAACATCCCACAATGCCAGTGGCAGAGATTAGGGCATGCTTAAAAACGTATGGAGTGAAATATGATGAAATATATCATAATGGAATTTTTATTGCCAGTGTTAAAAGCAGAGTGAACTGGGAAAAAATTGCTGGCAGACTTGCAATGTCCTTCAGCATTAATGAAATTGTTGGAAAAAGCATTGAAGAGATGCTAGAAAATATCGAAATTGAAGGAAGTTTTAAGGTAGAAGGAGGAAATATGGAACTTAGAAAAAAAATTGGAAAAATAATAGTTGAGGAAAAGGGAGCAAAAGTAAATCTCGAAAATCCTGATATTGTTATAAAAATCTTTGGAAAATATTTCTGTAGAGAGATAGCCAGAATTGATAGAAGCCAGTTTGAAACTCGTCGCCCGATGCAGCGCCCATTTTCCATGCCAACAACGATGCATCCACGTATTGCTAGGGCACTTGTTAATCTTGCAGAAATAAAAGAAAATGAGGTTTTGGTGGATCCTTTTTGCGGAACAGGAGGTATATTAATCGAAGCAGGCTTGATTGGAATAAAAATTATTGGGGTAGAAATAAAAGAGGAGCTGGTGAAAGGGTGCCAGAAAAATCTTGAGCATTATGGAATAAAAAATTACAAGCTTTGTAATGCAGATATGAGAAAAATGGATATTGGTCTAGAAGCAGATGCCATTGTCACTGATTTTCCTTATGGGAGGGCTTCCCATTTGTCAGATGAGCTGGAAAAGCTTTATAAGGAGGCTTTTGAAAAGATGGCAAGCTGGATTAAAAGAGGAAGAAAAGCAGTAATTGGCTTACCCTCCATGAAATTTAATGAAGAAATGAAAAAATATTTTGAAATAGAACAGATTCATCCAGCCAGAGTGCATAAAAGACTTATCAGATTTTTTTATGTGCTGAGGAAAAAATGAAACTATGGCTTTGAGACAAATTTATTTCCCTTTATGTAAAAGCGGAGAGGCACAGGCAAATCCTCTTTTACTCCTATTCTGTAACTTTCTACTATTTCGATTTCGTTTTCCTTTTTCTTCTCAATATAAATTGGTGAGTTTCTGCTATAAATTTTTATTCCATTGTATTTCTTATCTATTCCAAATGCTTGAGTGAATTTTCCTGGCCCGGAAGTCAAATTTTTTATATTATCTGTTTTTCGTCTTTTCTTCATGATTTCTATGCCTGCTAAAGGTTCAACAGCCCTTATTAATATGCCAGATGGGTTGCCGTGAGGCATTGTCGTTATATTAAAAAGCCAGTTCCCATGAACCATATAGATAAATATGATACCTGCCTCTCCATTCATTATGCTCCCTATTCTCTTGTCCCTGGCTCTGGAAGCTGGATCGCCTAAGCCATAATATGCTTCTGTTTCAACTATCTTTCCCTTTAATTTTTCTTTCCCGTCTCTTTTTACAAATATGCAGCCAAGCAATTCTTTCGCCACCAGAGCAGCATCCCTGTTATAAAATTTTTTAGGAAGAGGCATATCCTCCTACTTTAAGGCTCGGATCCCCAAGCAGAACCCATTCCTCAACTGTCTTACAGTGGATATTGTCTTTCATTGGATTGTGCGTATTTATGTAATCAGTTAGCGTTTTGGCGTGAATTGCACCAAGCATATCTGTTCCATTTGCATAGTGCTTGAAGAAGTTTATATTCAGGAATCCAGAATAATATTGAGTGCAATCTGGTATGCCATCATTGTCATAATCTCCTATTGCAAAATAATCCAAGCCGGTATAGCCTAGCGTGGCTATACTTCCTCCATCTATTTTGCGGGCGAGCCACCATCCCCAGCATTCTGGCGTTGTTTCTCCCTTCCATATATACTGATACCACTCGGAGCCTTCCCATATTTTCAATAGATTGAGGACGCTCACATTGAACTGGCAGTTATGGCAGCCACCAACAACACATACAGGATACATACCCTTGTTACTCAGCTTATGCATATCACCCACTGCGAGTCCATCTATCCATGTTTCTTCATCATGTGGAGGATGTGTAGCCCAGCCCATTGGATTGCCATGACCATCGAAGAATAGGAATCCACACCCTTGACTAACTGCATTTATAACATCTTCAGGACCTGTAAGTGTACCAAGAGAGGTCCAGAGTTTTATTGCCTCGAAGCCCTCCATATATTCTAAGGCTGCCTGATTTTCTTCTTCTCCTTCATAATAAGGATCGTCCTCACTTGGCCAGCTATCTCCTCCAATAACAACCATTCTCTCGAACCATGGCTGTCCGTATGTTGTTGTCTCATATTCAATTATCTTGTTAACCATTATGTCAACTTCCCATTTGTTTCTGCACGCCAGTCTGCCAACATAAACATCTGGATATAAATCCAGTATATCCTTTCCTGTCATTGTCCATTCTGCAAATTTGCCATTGCCATTGCTGTCCCAGTCATCAAAAACAGGCTGTCCATCCTCATATTTATATATATCGGCAAAATACAAATCGCTGAGATAGCTTGCTTCCCAGTTTGATTGGTCATCAAGATTTGCATATCTCACAGGCATGAGCCATCTTTCCTTGAATAGCCCTCCCTGCCTTCCTCCTACGAGCATAACATATTTGATGCCCCAGTTCTCTATTGCATCTTTAATGAAGTATTTTATCTTCTCTGCATCATCCCTTCCTTGGCTGGCAAAATACTTGCCTCCATAAATTTCATTTAAGCCAACTATAATTGTCTTTATTCCATGGCTTTCCTTA
>JAPDJQ010000085.1 GCA_029259015.1 Thermoplasmatota archaeon
AGCAAGAGGAAAGAGGAGCAGGATTCCAAAGAGGATAAAATAAGTAATGATTGAAGCTGCATCTTCTAAGAACCAGCCACCACCAGTGTCGTTTGTAGCTCCTTCTATTGTTAGTTCTGTTCCAAAGAATGCAGTTGAGCCATCTGTTTCATTTGTGACTGTAACGTTTACTGGATCGCTCCAATCTGTTTCTGCATATGACTCTATACCAAATTCCGAGCCGAAGTATTCCGTATTTGCTAAAGCAAAGCCGGAAAGGAGAACAATCGTTAAAAGAATTGCTAGGATCTTCATGTTACCACTCCTATTTTATAAATACACTTTACCCTGATGGTATAGTTTCCTGGAGGTAATGCTGGCTCCCCTTTGCTGCCCCAGATATATTCGATATGATCTCCAGCAAGAAAATCAGAATGATTTATTGTAACTGTATAGTTGAATGAGTTATCAGCGGAATAAACCCAGATTTTGTAGTAAACTGGATTGGAGATATTGCCCCAATTAAAGGAAAGGTTTAGAGATGTTCCTGCTGGGATAGAAATGTTGTTGCCAGGAAGATGACCACAGCATGAAAGAATGTTAGGTTTAAGATTATAATTTGAACATAGAAAATCTACGATCTGAAACCATTCTGTTTGGTATCCTGCTGGATTGGTAACTCCAGAACCTGCTCTGAAAATCATAGTTTTGTTGTATGGATTTATTTCAACAATGCTCCATACATGCTGTGTGGTATCCTCCATCCACTCATGCGGGGATGGTGTATGATAATATTTGTTCCCATAGGCATCATCCTGTTCCAACAATCTATCCCAATTATCGTTATGATGGGAATGCCCAAAGAATCCAGCAACAAAGTATGGATAGTTATTGAGCAAATCAATAACCTGGGATGCATTTTGCACGCTGTCGTATGCTGTTCCATCTCCTCCAGTAAGTGGGCAATGCATAAAAACTATAACTGGCATATCTGAGTTATTTAGCAAATCAGATAACCATTGTATTTCCTCACCTGGCACTTGATGGTCATTTGTATCAATTGTTCCATCTGTATTACTCCAGCAAGTGTTTAATACAATAAATCTGTAACCCTTCAAATCAAAGTAATACCAGGTATCATTATCATTATACCAAGAGCTGTTTATTGTATTGTATATGCGAGTCATATTCCATGTTTGTGGCATTTTGTTTTCATGGTTGCCAATTACATAATATATGGGTATGGTTGTATTTCCTTCCAGTACTTGTTTTGCTTTGTTAATTCTCCATATCATTTCAGATTCGTTAGACCAGTCAGTAGCGGCATCGTTTTGTGAATCTACAAAATCTCCAAGAACAACAATGAAATCCACCGAGTTGTTTTGGGCATCATTCAAAAATTCTTGTGCTATTTGGACATTTGTCGTTAGATTTGGAATCTCCGCTCTTGAGGTATTTCGTAAATGCCAATCTGAGAAAATAGCAAATTTAACTATTTCTTGGGTTTCGGTTGCAGTTGTGTTGTTACTGCCATATATGATAAATATAGCTACTGAAAACAAAAGAGATAAAGAGATTAGGAGAGAAAGATATTTTCTTCTCATGTCATCGCCATTTCTTCAAACAACTCCCGTAAATTCTGCCACATTCCTTTCTTTTCTTTTTTCGGTGGGCTGCTGAATAGTTTTGTTGCTCTCAGTTCAAAGGCGAGTTGCTCTATTTTTTCAATTTCACGAGGGGTAAGCTTCATGTTCAGCTTGCAGTTATGCTGTGAGCTGTGGTTGTTGATTCATATGTTCCAGCTGCTATTCCATCATTTTCTGGATCGTTATCCAGGATTCTGAATGCAAGATAGATGCTCTGCCCTTGTCCGAGAGATAATCCAGTTATGGTTGCCTGATAGGATGAATTAAAGCTTGCCACTTGCACCCAGTTCGAATCAGATAAATTAACAGATGTAGGAGCTGTTGTTCCATTCCATTTATATACGTAACAATTTGTAGCCCCTCCATAGTATGTTGGGATTGCGCCTCCTATATTTTGCATTGTAATTGTCAGATTTGCTACTGTTGCATTTCCGTTTTCAGTTACTATAATGAAATCCACGCTGTCCATACTTACATTTGTTTGATTTGTTGATCCAAAGCTAATTCTTCCATCTCCATCACTATCTGGTGATATCGATATAGAAATGTCTATCGTTGGTGTTGCAGCAGGATAATCTGAAGTATTACTTACAGTCAGATCATCCACATAATAATCATCTAAAAATGTAGTGCTCTGATCTCCAACAGCAATCGAACCTAGTGTGTCTCCTGATGTGAAAGTCAAGTCTAATGCCTTACTACCATCAACATATACGCTCAATGTGGTATTGTCTCCGACAATTGTAAATTTATACCACTGTCCTGTTACAAGTGTTGTATTTGCAGAAACAACATCTGTTTGGTCGGTGTTCTCATCTTTCCACCTTACAATTACATTTCCAGTATCGTTTATACCGACATTCCATCTATCTGTCGACGAAGTTGTTGTTGTAGCAATTTTTATGAAGTTACAGGCTTGAAGTGTTCCAACATACACATAAAACTCCACTGTAAAACTGGAGTCCAATACCGATATATTTTCGTTATATATGTATGGCTGGTCACCTCCAACCGTATCTACAACATGCACGGAGTAATTTCCCCCATGGACCGTTGTGTTATCTTGTGTAACGCTACCACTTCCAGAGAAAGTCCAGTCGCTGATATCCTCGAAATCCTCTGTAAAAACTACTTCTGCGCTTGCCTCATTTGCCAGCAAAAGCACGAAGGGCACAGCAAGCAGGCCTATTGCAATCAAAACTGCTGTCAACTTTGCTTCTGCATTCTTTCCTTTCAAAACTTCCCCAAATTTGCCTAACAACTTTCTATTTGGCAATTGCATCACCAAGACTAAGTATATAAAAAGGATATACTAAGGATTGCATTTGTCTATAATCGTTAAACTTAAATAATATTAAGCAGAATCTGCGTTTATAACATTCCAATACTTTTTTTCAATTTTTTTATCAATTCTCCATCAGTCTTTTTATATTTCTTTTCTAAAATGTAAATTACACCAGCTATTATTGCCTCACCACATACTTCTGATTTCATTTTACGTTTTAATGCGAAAATATTCAATAATCTATCTAAATCTTGTGCTACTTCATCATCTATTTCAGCATATATCTTTTTGAGAACCATTTTCCTCCAACTTTTCCAGCTCCTTTTTCAATTTCCACATATTTACTTCCCAAACAACTTTGTTACGGCTTTTTCTGCTGCGATGGAATGCGATGCCTCTTTTCTTGAGATATTTCATAATGTAGGAGGCCTCGCCAGGAGATAAGCCAAGTTCTCGGGTTGGATGAAGATATATTTTGTCTCCTTTCTCTACTTCCTTCCTTCTTTTCTCATAAAAATGTTGCAGGATCCTATTACATACATTGAAAATAAGTTCAATATTATATGAGTTTCCATTTCCAGGATGACTGTATCTTCTGCCGCCGAATACCGAACGGAGGGCGGGAGGGAACTTGAGGACCTTATCCTGGTGTCTCCATCGTGCGATCTGGTTTTCTGTGATATCAACGCCATATATTTTCCTGGCTAATCTTCTGAGATGTTTATCCGTGAATAGATGTCCTTCCCGTCTTATGAAGTTGCGAACAGCATCGAGTGTGGCTGACGGTTCACCGTTGGACACGATTATAAGAAGATGAGAGAATAAATAATAGGGGGTTTTATGCAAAATGTATATACGGGCATCACTAACAGGCTGCGATTCTTCGTATTCGTAAAAACTAACAGTTGTCATAAAACTTTAATTAACATAATTTATTGTAAATTGAGGTAGAAAAAATGAAAAGATTGGCAGCCCTAGTAGTTTGTGTGATTTTTGCTGCCAGTATTTCGACAACTATAACTTTTCGAAGCGGAGCAAATTCCCTAAGCAACTGGATAGAAAAGCAGCTACTCCTGAGCAAGGAGGGTATGGAGAAGCAGTTGTTGGAACTGGAGATGCAGTATATGTGGCTAGATGTATGTATGCCTCTTCAGAACCTGAATTTTGGTGTTATGAGCCATCTACAAATACATGGAGTAATATGCCAACAGATGGGCTGCCAACAGGAGCATTTAGAAACGGGGCATGTTTAGCATTTACCACATTTACAGATGGTGGTATATATGCTCTCATGGGAGGAAGATATAGCGATACAAATCGCACCCTATTTTACAGATTCGATATATACGATGAGATTTGGCAGCCTTTGGCCAACACGCCACACGCCCAAGGAGCTGGTGATGCTTTAGTCTATTGCGGATATGATGGTAACTTATATGCTTTCTTGGGAAGTAGAGAGCACGGCTCAGTTTTTGCACGCTATTTTTTGGACAATAATACATGGCAGATATTGCCATCTATTTGGAATAAAACAGATGATGGCTGTTCCTTAACATGGGCCGGAACCACTCCTCAATACATATATGCGTTGCAGGGAGAAGTTGATGAAACCATCCCAAATACTAATTTTGCGAGATTTAATATAGTAACGAAAGAGTGGGAGGAATTAGCACCTATTCCAGAAACTAATGGAGTAGGGGACGGAGCTTCTTTGATATGGGTGAGTGACTATCGTATATTTGCTCTGGGAGGCGGTGGAGCAGATGAAAGTCCAGGCTATAACTTTTACTGCTATTACATAGACAATGATACATGGCAAAAATTGGAGGACATTCCTTATCCTGTTGGATATTATGTAGGCAATAGGCTTGCATATGCAAACAACAGCATTTATTATTGGCAAGGAGCACCTTCTACATGGGAGGGAGGAGGAAATAGATTCTGCCAATACCTATTGAGTA
>JAPDJQ010000111.1 GCA_029259015.1 Thermoplasmatota archaeon
AAGATATCTTCAGCAGAAATGGCGAAAAAGATAGAGGAATGTGTCGGTATAGAAACTAACAACTACAGAGATGTTTATGGAATGTCTGAAATGAATGGCTTGGCATTAGATTGCGAAGCAAGATACAAACATTTTCCCCCATGGATTCATCCGATAGTGCTTGATGAAAATTATGAACCTGTTTCATATGGCGAAGAGGGAAGATTTGCCTTTCTGGATCCAGCTGCCAATAGCTATCCAGGTTTCATAATCACTGGAGACAAAGTGAAACTTATGGAAGCATGCCCGGAGTGCGGAAGAGAAGGAATTGTGATAAAAGGAGAAATAAGCAGGATGGCTGGAGCAGAAGCCAAAGGCTGTGGAAACTTAATGCGCGAACTAATGGTTGAAGGAATGAGGTGATAAGATGGGCTGGCTGAAAGAGAGAGTGGATTTAGGAGATATTCCTCCAATGCCTCTTATGAAAAACTTTCTAAAAACGCTGGGTCCTCTTTCATATGTTGTAGCCAGGAATCCAAAGGCTGTGGCAAGAAATTTAAATGCATGGAAAAAAAGGCTAAGCCTTTCAAAACCCCCATGGGCACATATTGAAGATGAGAGCAAATATGACAGCACAAAAATGCTGAGCAAGGAAGATTTTAAGGATTTGCCACCAGTCAGCAATGAAAAATATCTTCGCCCAACCCGTCTCTGCCCCTGTGACTCACCAGAAATAAGGGCGATGGCAAAAAAACTTGGCGCTTATGAAAAAGAGCCGATCGAATACGCCAAATCTATATTTTACTTTGTTAAAAATCAAAAATATCTGGTATTCAAGCCAATGGTTGGTGCGGTAGGAGTACTCAAAAGTAAGGGTGGTGTCTGCTTAGATCAGATGTCCCTTCTAATTGCTTTGGCAAGAGCCGGAGGTATAAAAGCAAGATATAGACTTTATGCTTTTGTTCCAACCCGTGAAATGGCTGACGTTATGCTAAATGAAGACCCCATACTCAGAGAAACATATGAACTGCTCGGATTTCTTGATTCCCTGCACGGATGCGCAGAATTATACGTGGATGGGGAATGGATTCAGCTTGATCCAACTTTCTCAGATGAGTTGGAGGCGGGAATGGGGCTGCCAGTAGCTGAGTTTGGAGAGGAGCCAACATGGAGAGTTAGATTACCGGAGAGAGATATAGTATTCGAAGGATTCCCCGTATTTTTCAGGAATCTGCTGACAGGAATGGCATTTATGCTTAGAGATACTGTGGACAACGTAAATGCAAAACTTGACGAAGTCAGAGAAAAGGGAAGACAAATATTGAAGGAAATTGGAAAAGAAGAATACAACAGGAAAAAGAAGAAACAATTCAAAATTGAATTGCCGAGCTTGGATGAAGTCAAACAATTCCGCCAGAAAATGGTTGTTGAGATAAATTCCTAAATATTATAAGCTCCTCCTCCATTTCTTTTTATTGAACCCTGTAAAAAAGATACTGTGGTGGCTTTTGGCGGCAACAGCAGGAGGATTAAGCAGAGGCAAAATTATAGAGAAGCTGGCAGAAAAGCCAATGAATGCAAATGAGCTGGCAAAAGAATTGGAAATGGACTACAAAACGATACGCCATCATTTAAAAATTCTCGAAAAAAATAGCCTTGTTACGTCAATGGGAGAAGGATATGCGAAAATGTATTTTATTTCTGAACTACTGGAACAAAATATGAAATATTTTTATGAGATTTGGGAAAAAATTGGGAAAAATAAAATAAAGGGAAGGAGGATGAGGTAATATGAAAAAAGCTGGACTGGCTCTGCTATTAAGCATCCTGATCATATCTTCCTTTGTTGAAGCAGCTTATGGACCTGGGGGAAAATGGAAGGAAAGAATAGAGGAAAGGCTGAATTTACCAATTCTCAACACTCTCTTTTTCATATTCGTGATAATAAATATTTTTCTCCTGCTGGCTCTCTTAATTTTATATTTAAACAGCTTCGTCAAGACAAAATCTTCGTTTACCCTTGGCCTTGTTTTCTTTATAGGAGTGTTGTTAATTCAGAAGATACTCTTTTTCATTGGCTTATTCCTTCATTCCTTTTTATTTTTCCCTCCATTTTTTGAAACTCTGGCATTGGTTATATTGCTTGTATTAAGTCTGGAATGAGTTGGGAAAGATTTGGGAACGATTATGGAATAAATCTGGTAAATTAATATAAATAATGCAGGGCTGTTTATTCGGTGATAAAAATGAAGAGGTTGTATATAGCACTGGCACTGGCCGGAATAATAGCATTTGCTGTATTAGCTGAGGCTGGTGAAAACGGAATAGGAGTTAAGGACAAAATAGGAAAGCTACTCCGACATAGATGGCATCACAGATGCGAAGGCTCAAATGAAAGCAAAAATATGTGGCAGCATGCATGGCGAAACATGCTCAACTATACCAGAATAGAAGGAGTGCTGGAATACCAAGATGGTGTCTACGTTGTAAACGACGTTGAGCTTTATGTCGGAAATGAAGTGTTCCTGAATAGCATTGCCAGAAGTGATTTTGACAGAGACGGAGAATATGAATACGTATGGCAGGAGCTAGAAGGACTTGTAGGAACAGAAGTTGTTGTTAATGGCGTGCTGAGAGATGGCACCCTTTATGTCAGCCATATAAATGGCATATGGTTCAGAATGCCCAGAGCCTTGCCAGAACTGGTGGAAATGGATGGCATACTGGAATACATTAATGGTAGCTATTACATAAACGATACACAGTTAATAATAAAACATGGTCTTTCAAAGAGTGACATTGATGGAGATGGCTCTCTTGAAACAATGTTCGAGGAGCTCAATGGCTTGGTAGGCGAAGAAATTACAGTTGATGGATTTATGAATGAAAAAGGATTTGTAGTAATGCATATAAACGGTATTTGGGCAAGATAATCTCCTTATTTCTCCACCCTCTTTCTATTTTTGAGCGGTTAAATACTTATACTAAAATTTTATTTGGTTTTCATGTCTATAAAAGCTACGACTCTAACTTTCCAAGAGTTCTTTAGTTATGCCCAGAATGAAGTAAGAAGAGAAATTGATAGAACAATCGATGATGAGGACATGAGATATGCTTTAGAAGGAGGAAAGATGCTACG
This sequence comes from Thermoplasmatota archaeon, assembly GCA_029259015.1. GTDB lineage: Archaea > Thermoplasmatota > E2 > UBA202 > JdFR-43 > JdFR-43. The sequence continues at coordinate 3,119 of JAPDJQ010000111.1, forward strand.
CCCAGCCATGCTTCTGCTTGCATTCAGGGCATGTGATGGCAAAGACGAATACTATAAAAATGCGCTGGAAAGTGCAATGGGTGTTGAGCTGGCTCACTCTGCTTCTTTAATACATGATGATATAATGGATGGAGATATTGAAAGAAGGGGCAAACCAGCATTGCATGTTATACGTGGCATAGGAGCAGCTATACTCATTGGGCATAAAATGATTAGCATGGCTTTCCGCATTTCATTATCTCACGGGATAGAGAATGCAAAAATATTTTTAGATACATGGGATGAAACACTTGTCGGGCAACTTAAAGACATTGATTTTAATGCCCATCTAGAAAATATATTGAATGGTGAAAAACCCGATGAACTTGTAAGAGAATATTTCAAAATAATAGAAATGAAAACAGCCTCTCTATTTGCCACTGCATGCAGGGCTGGAGCCATTGAAGCAAAGGCACCAAGGGAACTGATTGAACTAATGAGAGAATATGGAAGGGAGGTGGGAATGGCTTATCAGCTTGCTGATGACTTGGTTGACATAGTAAATGGAAAACTGGAGGAAGGCATAATAATGCCAATAATAAGGGCTTATGGTAACAATTTAAACCCTGAGATTGTGAAAAAACTAAAACAAAATGGAACAGAGATTATAGAGGAAGCTTTGAAGAGAAATGGGCTTGATTTGAGAGAGATTTATAGAGAAGAAATTAAAAAGCATGTTGAAAGAGCAGTGGAAATTGCCTCTTCACCTTTGATTCCAGATACTATTTATAAAAATTTATTGAGGGAGGCACCACGTTATATTGTTAATGCAATGATAAAGAACATCAATATGGTGATTTGATGGCAATAGAGGAAAAGGGTATGCTATCTCCCTTTACCATTTTTACCTCTATAATAACAGGAGGATTTTTTCCTTTACTTGGTTCGTTTTTTGCCGCTTTGTTTTTAGAAAAAATTTACTGGACTGGCCTTATATTAACAAGCTTTGGAGGATTTCTTACCCATTATGTTCTAGCTCATACAATTCATGACTTGTATCATTACGAAATTGAGGCCAGATATACTTTAAGCAAAAAAGCACTGAAAATTTTGCTTGTAGCAAGTTTGGCAATTCTGCTTTTCATTGCCATATATCTTGCATGGCAAAGTGGATGGCCTGTAATTGTGTTCGCTATAATAGGAGCAATCGTTTCCCTATATGCTGAAGGACTTTTCCATCATGAAAGCCAGATGGCAATAGGAGCAATGTTCTTGGTTATCGGTTCTTTCTACGTTCAGATGGGATATTTTTATGGTGTGGAGGAAACTTTCAAGCTTGGCAAGGAATGGCTTGAAGTTATATTGCTTTCATTATTTGCTTTCTTCAGCCAGTACGGATGGCTTTTGTTCTACCGCCTCGATGACTATGGATGGGATCCAAAAAAACGAAATGAAAGCATACTAATAACAAAAATTGGCCTCATTTTTTTGGTGGCATTATTTGCAGTGCATGCGCTGCTGTAACAAATTCAGCTTTTTCCTATTATTTTCAAAGCATAGCTTCGCCTGAATAATCACATTCTTTATTAACGCTACACCATATACATTCATGAGCTTGCTCATTAAAAACATAGGAGAGCTTTTTGATGGATATAAAATCATCAAAAATACAAGCATTTATATCGAAAACGGGAAAATAAAAAGTATAGGAAGGGAGGAAAAGGCGGATGAGATTATTGATGCTTCCAACAAATT
>JAPDJQ010000097.1 GCA_029259015.1 Thermoplasmatota archaeon
AAAAGCAGATAAAAATAGAGCGGTGGAGATACTATTTAATCCCTTCCTTATGCCTTCCTCATTAATTCTTTTCTTGATATGTATACCATAATCAATGCCCAAGCCAACAAGCAAAACAGGGATGGATGTAATCATAGGGTTGAATGTATAGCCAAGCAATGCACCAAATCCGGTCATCCATAAAATTGTTATGCCAAGAGCCAATAAACTCAAAATTACTTCTTTAATATTCCTGTAAATGAAGAAGAGAACCATTATTACTAAAATAAAAGAAATTGGAAGCAAAAGAGATATTGATTTGCTATTTGCCTTCATTATTTTTTCTGAAATGAGTCTCGCCCCTAAAACATCTGTTTCAATATGGGTATAATTTTGCTGCACAGTTTTCTCCACTTTGCTTTCATTCTCCAAAGCAGCTTTTTTATCTTTTATTAAAGTGCCATTTAAACCAAATTTTATTACCGTCGCCTCCGCTTTTTTTCCATCAAAATCCTTTGAAAGCAAGAGAGAAAAAGATTCTTTAGGAAAGAAGGGGAAATTGAGTATTTGAGTTATATTTTTGTCACTTATTTGTTGCATCACTTCTATTTTGTTTTCATAACTCATGTTTGTTTCATTCTGAATGTAAAGAAAGGCAGAAGATATTATGTCCGCCACACTAAAAGGCATCACGCTGAAATTTTCATACAATCTTTTTTCCATGTCAAGTATTTCTAGTAAATTATCTCTCCGTAAAATATTTCCATCTTTGGATTTAACAAGGATGGGCACTAAATACTCATTTGTATATTCCTTTATTACCCTCTCGTTTGCCTCCACGACCTCATTTTTTGGTAGAAAACTTTCTTCCTCAAATTCATATTTTATGCCATTTACAGCAATAACTGTCAGAAATAGTCCTGTTACTAAAATAACAATGAAGATTCCCTTTTTCCTGTTTCTGGCAATCACACCTCCTATCTCCACACTGCTAAATAATAAGTTTATATTTAATATTGCGTAAAAATCAGGAAGCGCCCCGGCCGAGATTTGAACTCGGGTCGCGGGCTCTCTGCAAACCCTTTGGTGATGAAACATCTTTTCCAAAGGATTCGCGACAGGCCCGCATGATAACCGCTACACCACCGGGGCTTAAAAATGGAATAGCAATTTTTATTAAAATATTTTCGTCACGCCTCCTTTTTATACAAAATGAAATAAATGGATGTTACAATCAAAGCAGCAATTGCAGAGGGTGAGAATGGAAAATAGATAGAAAGAAGTAAGCCAATAAAGCCTGCAAATAGCGCGAAAAATGCTGCCATTGTAAAAACACCTGCTATGCTGCCTGCTTTTTTATTGGCTGCCGCTGCTGGGGCGATGAGCATTGCGTATACTAAAATTGCTCCAACTGCTTTCATGGTTATTACAGTTGAGATGGCAATGATGGAAAGGAGGAGATAATTGAAAAAATTTGCTTTGATTCCCTGAACCATTGCACCTTCCATATCAAAAGATATGAAGAGGAATTCTCTATTGAATGCAAGGCAGACTATTATGATGAGGATTGTCACGATAGCCATAAGGAGTATATCGTCATTTGTAAGGAGTAGTAAATCTCCAAATAATAGCCCCCATACTCTTGCTGCCTGCTCCTTTATTAAGGAGATAAACAGAACAGCTACAGCCATTGAAAAAGCAAATGCTATGCCTATTGCCACATTCGCTTGTTTTGCCTTTGCAGCTGAAAAAGCAACTAGTATAGCAAAGATAACTGCTCCAAAAAGCGGGTTGATGTTGATATAGCCCTCTAGAGCTATCATCATTGCCGCCCCAGCCAATGCGGCATGAGCAGAGCCAGCAACTAAAAAAGGCATGTCCTTGAATATGGTGAAAGTGCCTGCTATAGAAGCATTTATAGCGAGTAGCAAAATAGCAATTATCGCCCTTATAACAAACTCATCAAGCATGTTCATCCCCTATCAAAGGATGACAATATCCTTCTTTGCACACAACAATCTGAATATCTGTTCCATATGCTTTTTTCAGGTTTTCCTGATTTAGAACATCTCTTGGCGAGCCAAATGCGATTGCTTCTTTATTCAGTAGCAAAACTTTATCAATTTCATGCAAAATTGGATTTACATTATGCACCACAATAATTATTTCCATTCCTTCTCTTCTTTTTTCATTGAGTGTGTCAATCATTTTTTCTCTGCTTGGCAAGTCAACAGCACTAAATGGCTCATCAAGAATAAGTAATTTCGGCTCTTTTGCTAAAGCTCTTGCAAACATGACGCGCTGCTGCTGCCCCTGGCTTAAAGAGGAAAATCTTTCATTCCATAGATGCAACAAGCCCACTTCTTCAAGCGATTTTTTTGCCTTCTCAATATCTTCCTTTGTATAGAATCTTCTTCTTGTCGTTCCCATCAAAACAATATCCTTAACCCTTATTGGGAAATGTCTTGCTATCGTATCTTTTTGAGGCATATAGCCAATTAAATTTCTAGCTTCCTTGGCCTCTCTTCCAAAAACTTTTATCTCTCCTTTTTCTGGCTCAAGCAGCCCCATGATAAGCTTTATTAAAGTTGTTTTTCCAGAGCCGTTTGGACCCATTACTGCAATAAACTCGTCTTTGCTCGAAAAAGTAACATTTTGCAATGCAATATTGCCGTTGTAAGCATAGCTAACATTCTTTACCTCAATCATTTTATCTCCCTGTATTTGTATAAAAGGAAAGCTTCAAAAGCAGCAAGTAATGCAAGAGAAATTGATAAATAAATCAACCACAAATTATATTTTTCTTGGTTGATCCTCTGATTTCCTGTAGAAATAATTGCAATGGCGTTGTAGTAAAACAGGTTAATATAGCTTTCTCCTCCCTCTGCAAATTTCACATATATTACAGATGAATTACTATCCATGGCAATTTGTCTTGCAACATCTCCCACCTTTGCATTCCTGAAAATTTCAGGCACAATTATTGCAGCATATTCTTTGCTTTTTAGCCCATTTTTTATCTCTTCCATTTCTTCCATGCTTATCATGCCCGCACCTTCAGAAAATAAAATTTTATCCGCCTCCATACCAACATTTTTTGCTATATAGCAAACTCCTGGCACAGCAGCAACTACTTTTTTGCCGTAAATGTCATTCTCTTTTGCCTTCTTCATTACAATTTTTTCTGCTTCGAAAAGCCTGCTCTCAAAATTATTAAGAGAAGAAATGAAATATTCTGCCTTTTCTGGCTCTATCTCAGCAAGTTTATATGCTATTGTTCTTGCAATGGCTATGCTATTATTCACATAAAGCCAGTATCCATGTGGATTTTCTTTATAATCTCCAAAATCAAGTAGTTCGGCTCCGTTTTTCTCATAATCTTCAAAATCCAGATAATTTTTCTCATAATTTTCTTTTATATTTCTCTCATATGAAAGAAGAGCAGAATTTGCCAGAATAACCAAATCAGCATTCTTTATTTTGTCTACAGTTTCTTTTGTAATGGAAAAGGCATGAGGATCTGTACCTGATGGCAGAATCACAGATATGTTTACTTCATCTCCCCCTATCTCTCTAGCAATAAGCTCAAAATCGGGAAGAGAAACAACTACGTTTATCTCAGCAGATGAGACAGGAATGAATAATATAACAGCCAATATAATCCATTTCACCTTCATTTTGGTATCTCGTTGCCGCATGGACAGCATTTATAATCAAATTTTTCCTCAATCAATTTAATCAACTCATCACCAGCAAACGCATCTATTCTATTTGCCTCCTTACACGCCTGGCGAGCATCTAGAGAGAATATGTCAACAAAGAAACATTCTAGGAGGCGATGTTTCCTCATTATTTTCTTAGCCTCCTTTATTCCCTCAGAATTTATTATGAAACCCTTTCTTTCAATATATTTCCCATATCCTTTTTTTGCCAGATTCTTCAACATATGATGTGCTGTCGATTTACTTATTCCCAATGCCTGCGAAAGATAAGTTGGGCCCACAACAGGCAGGCCATTTTCATAAGCCCTATATATTTCTTTCATGTAACGGTGCATAGTATCATTCCTCTAACTTTGTTAGATATATAAAACAGTATTTATAAATATTTACACATTAAAATTGATAAATTTTAAAAGCACTGATATAATTCAACTGAATAGAGTTTCAGTGATAAAATGAAAAAATTAATCATATTCGCCATCTTCCTATTCATTGTATTTTTTATAAAGGCGGAAGGAAAGAATATCATGAAAATAGAGCCATCTTTTACATACAGCAAAACCAATGAAACTATTTTCATTAACATAACAGTTATACCCTCTGAAAATATATCGGGTGCTCAATGCAATATATTTTTTAATAGCAGCATTCTTTTGGCAAAAGAAGTAAGAAATGGGGGGCTATTTGAATACTGGGCTGATGACTTGATAAACAATTTTACAGAGATCGATAATCAGAATGGGAGTATCACAAACATTGTTGCTTTTTCATCCTCGCCAATTAATAAAAGTGGAATATTTGCAACCATTATATTTGAAACAATTGAAGAAGGCATAACTTCAATAAACATTTCAGATGCAATAATCTCTGATGAAAATGGAAATGCAACTGAAATAGAAATTTTTAACGGGAGCGTTGTCGTTGATAAAACTCCTCCAGACATAACATTAATTGATTATCCTCCTGCAATAATAAACTATAGAGACATCTATTTTGAATGGACTGCAACAGATGATACATCACCAGAGGAAAACATAACATTTTCATATATGCTCG
>JAPDJQ010000011.1 GCA_029259015.1 Thermoplasmatota archaeon
GGCAAGCATAAAAGAGAATGAAGCCAAAGCAAAATTCAGAAACGGTGTGCTTGAAATAACTCTGCCCAAGAAGGAAGGAAAGAAGGGCAAGAAAATAAAAATAGAATGATTGTTGCAATTTCGCCTGGAAAGGTAATTTTGCTTGGAGAGCATGGAGTAGTTTATGGAAAACCCTGTCTCTCCATGGCAATTTCATTGAAAGTTGCTGTGAATATTGAGAAAAATAAGGAGTTTACAGTTAACAGCTTGCCCTTGGATGAAAGAAGGCATGTTTATATAAAAAAAGCCATAAACAAAATCTGGGATGGAGAGCCAATTTCAATAACAACATTTTCTCAAATTCCTTCAGCTAGCGGCTTAGGCTCTTCAGCTGCTATAACTACAGCTTGCGTTGCTGCACTGCTTGCTATGAAGGGAAAGTTTAATCTGGAAGATGTGGCAAAAAAAAGTTTTGAGGTGGAGTATGAAGTGCAGGGAGGGGCGAGCCCAAATGATACATCTGTGTGCACATATGGGAATGCCATACTTACATGGGAGAAAAAAATGCCTGGATATTTATGGGGTACAGCAAAGGATGGGAGAGAATGGTTTGTTTATCCTGTGAAAGTGCATGACATGAAAGTTGTCATAGGTCATACTGGCATAAAGTCAAAAACGCCTCTGCTGATAAAAAAAATAAGAAAATTTGTTGAATATTCTTCTTTTGGCAGAGAACTTATAAATGAGATGGAAAGCCTTGTTATAGAAGGAAAAGAGGCGCTGGAAAACAGAGATTTCGTAAAACTTGGCAGCATAATGAATGAAAACCACAAAATTTTGCATACTCTGGGAGCAAGCTCAAAGGAAATTGAAAAATTGAGACTCGCTGCATTAAAAGCCGGAGCATATGGAGCAAAACTCACAGGAGCAGGAGGAGGCGGCAGCATAATAGCAATAGGCGACAATCCAGAAAAAATCGCAGAGGCAATAGAGAAAAAGAGGGGAAAGGTATATATTGTTTCCACAGCAAAAGAAGGGGTTAAAATACTGAAATAACTTTTATATCCTCTTCCCTATTCCAAACACATGAAGAAAGATTTAATATCTATGCTTGATGTTAAAGATGATCTGGAAAATATAATTGATGATGCCATTGAGATGAAGAAAGGAAATTATGAACAATTCATGAAGGACAGGACAATGGCAATGATTTTTGAAAAATCAAGCACAAGGACGAGAGTATCTTTTGAGGTTGCAATGGAGAAGCTGGGGGGGCATGCAATATTTCTCAGCAAGAATGATATTCAGCTTGGAAGGGGAGAAACAATAGAAGATACTGCAAAAGTGCTGAGTAGATATGTTGATGTAATTATGTATAGAGCTTACAGCCATGAAAATATGAAGGAGCTTGCAAAGCATGCTACTGTGCCCGTTATCAATGGCTTGGATGATGAAGAACACCCTTGTCAGGTATTGGCAGATTTCATGACAATAAAGGAAAAGAAGGGAAGACTCGAAGGACTAAAGCTTGTTTACTTTGGAGATGGAGATAATAATATGGCCCATTCTTTGCTGCTTGGATGTGCTATAGCGGGAATGAAGATTAAAATTGTAGCCCCACGTCGTTTCTGGCCCAAAGAATATTATGTGGAAAAAGCGAAGGAGCTTGGAGGAGAGGTTGAGATAGAAGAAATAAGCGAGAACGCTGCAAAAGATGCAGATGTTGTTGTGACAGATACATGGGTTTCAATGGGTGATGAGGCAGAAAAGGAGGAGAGACTTCGTATCTTCAAAGGATATACAGTGGATAGCAATGTAATGGCAAAGGCAAAGCCAGATGCGATTTTCATGCACTGTTTGCCGGCATATTATGGCTATGAAGTAACTAAAGAAGTTGCCCATGGCAGCCAATCAGTAATATTCGATGAGGCTGAAAACAGACTTTGGGCTCAAATGGCAGTGTTGAAATGGCTGTTTGGATAAATCAAAAAGAGAGAGAAAGAGTTATATTAAACTTAAGTCCTCTACCTCTACGTTTTCTACTTTTTCAACGCCTCTTATTTTTTCAATAAGCTCATCTGGACTCTGATCAGGCATTATTATCTGCAATAACAATGCCTTGAGTCCGAAGGCAATTGGTTTTATTTCAGCATTTACAAGCTGAGCGTACTCTGGCAACATCTTTGTTACATTGTTTTTAAACTCTTCCATATCTATGCCCGCCTCATTGGGCATCACCCTTATTTTTATCGCAACTTTTCCCATTTTATCACGGCCCCTCAAATCCACATTCTGGACATTTATATTCTGCTGCCTGACTCCTGCAAATATTGCAGCGTTTTATTATATAACCACATTCTGGGCATGGAAACTGAACACAGCCTTCCTCGGCCAATCCTCTTCCGCAAGTGATACATCTCCCTTCAATCATTGCTAAGGTATGGGAAAGCTATATTTTAAATTTTTTGAGGAAAGCGAATTTTTGAATGAAAGAGTGCTGAAAACAGTTATGCAACATATTTTCATCCCGGAATATTGAAAAATCGATTTTTGTGATGGAGCGATACATTTTCATTCATTCAAAAGTATCTAGAAAATGAATAGTGTAGTAGATAGCGATAGCATTAGTATTCAATTTTAATTAAAAATTTAGCTAACTTTTTAAATGTCATAACCATTAGTTTTATGCTGATAATAATAGGAGCGGTAATTCTGCTTGTAATATTGATTTTTCTGATGTATATGGTGGCAATATATAACAAATTCAAAAGGCTGAAAAATGCAGCAGATGCCACACTTGGGCAAATAAAAGTTGCTTTAAAGAAGAGACTTGACATGCTTTCTGAACTTGTTGATAGTGTAAAGAGCTATGCCAAATTTGAGAAAGAAACTCTGCAAAAAATAACGGAGATGAGAAGTAGCGTTATGAAAGGAGATGCAGATAAAATAAAGGAGATTGATAGAGAAACAAGGAGAATACTTGGTGATATACGGGTGGCAGTGGAAAACTATCCAGAGTTAAAAACATCTGAAACGGTCAAGAAGCTAATGGATGCAATAAGCAGCATTGAAGATGAAATAGCAAGGCACCGCTATACGTACAATAACATTGTTCAGGAATACAACACAATGACAGATGTTATACCATCAAGCATGGTAGCATCAATGTTTGCATTTACTAAAATGGCATATCTGGAATTTGAAGAGGTTGGAAAGCCATCTGTAGGGTGGAGCGTGTGAAAGAAGGATGGCATTTAGTTATTCTATTTATTGCGACAATTTTAATAGCAGCGAGTGGCCATTATCTAATCAACTACTATAAGTATGGAGGAACCCTCTATGTGGAAAATTATGAAGTATATTTTTCTCCAGATGGTAATTTGACAGAAAAATATGATTATGTTGTGAACGGCAATTACAGATATTTATACAGGACATGGACTGCACCCCTGCTTTATAATAAAGATCTTAACGAGCCGTTCATAAGAGTGTTGAAAATAAATGGACCTTGCATACCATATGTTAAAGATTATTATGGAAATGTGTATGCAGCAGAGTACCAGAGTATAATACAGAGTGAAGCATATTTAAATGAAGTAGGATGTTTTTGCCCAGAAGGATATGAAAAGGGGAAGCATACAATAGAGTTTGAATATGTTATATATCCTCCAGTAGAATATGATAATGAATTTTACCATATTAATCTAAAGCTTGCTGACAAACACATTCCTTACAGAAACGTTGCCATTTTCATAGACAATTCATCTGGAAATGTTGTTAAAATATACGCCCATCCTCCTCTCAGCATTAAAAAATATGATGATAAATATCTGATAGAGGGAAAAAGCCGGAGAAATGGGTTAATTGAAGTAGAAATGCTGCTCAACTCTGCCAATCCAAAATTTGCTTATTATACTGAAAATGTAAAGGAAAAGACTGTTGATGCCAACGAGGCATACTATTTGAAATATAGGGTAGCATATTTTGCAGCAAATACAATAAAAGCAGCAGTTCTTTTCTTTCCTCTGATAATGCTTGTTATTTATTATATCAATGGCAGAGAAAGGAAATTTGTTGTGCCAAAATATCTGAGCTTTGTTCCTAAAAAAAGGAAACCATGGCTTGTGAATTTAGTTTTCAAAAAAGATGCAATGGATTTTGATATGGATGGTTTTTATGCAACATTGCTTGATTTGCAGAGGAGAGGAGTAATAGAGATAGAGGCATATGGCAAAGAAGTAAGAATAAGGATTAAGGACTATAATTTTGATGAACTTGATGAATATGAAAAGAAAGTCATGCTTTTCCTGAGGAAATATTCTTCGAATGGAACTTTTTCAACAGAGATTATCAAGGATAGAATAAAGGCATATGAAGGAGATGTCTATGCATTATCAAAAATAAAAAGTGATTTTGATGAAATCGTTAATGTCAGAAATGGCAGCAGCTTTATAATAAATGGCAGAAAATTAATGCTCAAATTTTTTGCAATCTCTCTGTTAATATTTTTCATTTCTGGAATAGCATATGCTATAGGCTATAAAACATATCCCATATTACTTGATGCTCTTCTTTATTCCATTCTGTTGCCTATTCAGTTTTTACTTACTGTTATAGCTCCTTCAACTCTCTTTGGCAGATGGAA
>JAPDJQ010000103.1 GCA_029259015.1 Thermoplasmatota archaeon
TCCCAGCGTTTGTCGTAGTATTCTGCAATTCTCTCTAAATAGTCTTTGAGATCTTCAAGGCTCTTGATTTCACCCTCCTCTGGAATCTTGTCTTTGAGTTCTTTCAAGAATTTTTTATCCTCCTCGTTCAGTTCCAAATTCAGTCTGTAGAGGAGCTCAAGATAAGCTATAAACCATGTATGATTATGTCTATACGTTATCGCAGCACGATCAATAGCTGTAATCACATCTTCGTACTTGCGATACAACTCAAAATCCATTAGCTGTAAAACGTTCCTCCATACCGCGTAAAGAACGTAAGGATCACAATCTGACAATATGTCTTTCGCATGAAGCGAGATACTTTCGAGTATGTTCTCTCCTATGCGGATGCCACTCACGTTAAACAGTATTGCACTCTCAACTTCCATCCCCTTCGGGATCTTATCTACAATCGATATCAACCACCAGGCAAAGTAGGGATTCCTTCTGATCAAATCCCTGACAAATCCCTCAGAGGATTTGAATTTCAGTTTATCAAACACCCATTGAGTAAAATATGGAGACTTACTTAGGATTGAGACTAATTCAGGATCGTTCTCCTTCAGTAAAAGCTTAAAATCGAGGGTATAACAATACCTTGGAGAAGGCCCGGACTTTTTGTCTCCTGTTTTCGGATCATACAAACATTCATGGCAAAAAACCCCCTTATCTTCACGGCATTTATCTTTGCAGACGTATCCTCGAATCCACAGACGTTGGAGAGCTTTAGAAATATCTTTATCAGACAACCCTCTTCTTCGAAAAATGCCTTGAGAACACGGTCTTTTTATTAATTCTTTAATTATTTGCTTATGCTCGTGTTTCATGCAATATTTCCATTTTTGAGTTATTTAAATTTATTGGAACTACTGCAAGAAAAATTGTTTTTTGACAGTGGTTATTTATAAAGTCCTATTCACGGATATTTCCATGCACCGAGTCGGGGAATTAGTGTTCGGGGATTACAGCGTGCAGAAGACTAGGCGCGCATATTATGTAGCCATTCCGAAGGTTGTGGCTCAATCCCTGGGCATCGAGAAGGGAACCAAGGTAAGATGGGTCGTTTCAGAGGGGGCTCTCACACTGCAAATCATAAAATAAAATGGAGGGATGGAGGGAATGACCACTGCAACCGTGGGTGGCCTCTCTAAAACAGCTGATAAAGTTTCCGCGCCGTCGGCTGTAGATTATAAAGAGTACTTAAATTTCTATCTTGCCAACGAATATAACATCATACCAATAAAACCCGGCACGAAGCAGCCTGCCGTGCCATGGAAGGAGTACCAAACCCGTAAATCTACGAAAGAAGAATTAAATCAATGGTTTTCTGGGAAAAACTACGGAATAGCTGTTGTTTGCGGTAGAATTAGTAATAATCTTATTGTCTTCGATTTTGACTTCGAAACACCGAATACAGATGAAAACATTGAAGATCGACTGAGATTTATTGAATCTCTGGGTTTTCCGCCGACTTTAACTGTTAAAAGTCATCGTGGAATAAAATTGCACTATAAGGTGGAAATAAATAATATTATTAAAAAACAGCGATTCAGTCTCAACAATCCCCGAGTGGGTGTAGACTTACTGGCCGAGGGTTCAATAGACATTTTACCTCCGAGTAAACATCCTTCAGGTGTGTCATATGAATTTATTCGACAAATACCACCCTCCTTCCTTCCTGAAGCGAAATTTGGAGAACTTTTAGAAAAATTGAGAGACAAAGATGCAAAAGAAAAAAAAGCAGACGATTCGGATTCAAAAGAAAATATTAAACAAACCAAGGATAGCACGGATTTCGACGTTCAACCATTTGTAGAACTTTTAAAACTATACTGGACGGAAGGCCACCGACACACACTCGCGTTGGGTCTGGGTGGACTCTTTTACTACGCTAAAAGACCAATAAATGAGGTAAAAACGATTGTCAAAGCAGTTTGTGCTGAAACGGGAGATTCTGAAGTTGAGGACAGGCTAAGGGCGATAGAGGATAGTTACAACGCGGAAAAAGTTGCATATTTCCAATTCTTTGACGAATTTCCCGAATTGTTGAGTGAACTTCAAAAGATCATCAAACCTCGAAATTTGCAAATCCTGTTAAAAGAATCCGGCGTGAAAAACGGAACTATAAGGCAATTTGTTGAGTCACGAGATGACGGAATTTACTTAGTCAAAATTATGTATCCTTATGAGAAAGAGGACAGTGAAGATGAATGGACAAGACCTTACAGAATTGAGTCAGAATTAGTCATCGCTGCAAAATTAACATTCATAAAAGAGTTAGATTCAGTGGATCCCAGATATGTTATTCTAATCAACAACGAAGAACAGTTTACTGGAAGTTTAAAAGAAATTAAAGAACATCTAGCTAAATATGGATACATAGTTAAAAAGAGCGTGGCTGAAGATGTTTTATCCACCCTAACTTCGTACCTGAGAAATATTGGAGCGCTAAAGCGTGAAAAAGCGTTTGAGGCTATGGGACTTTACCTCGATGAAGGATTAATGCTCGCTCATCCAACTCTGGGTGTCGAAATTCTGCCAGATTCCGATATGGGTGTGAAAACTGTCAAAAACGCTGCAAAATTCAAAGCAGAAGTCGACGAAGACGTTGTGCGCACCTATCACGCTGTCATTTCAAATTTAAAACCGGTTTATCGCTTCGTTATACCTGGATGGGCAGCAATAAGCCCGTTCTTCTGGGTTTTAAAGGATAATATTGATGTGATACCAGATTTGATGTTATACGGTGAAGCATCGACAGGAAAAACCCTAACGCTGAGACTTTTTACAAAATATCTGTATGGCACCATTGAAAGAACTGGAGACGATTTTCGTAGCGAGTTTAGAATGATCAGTCTTTGTCGAGCAACAACATTTCCACAACTTATTGATGAAGTAGGTGCAGCACTTCCATCTTATGCGATTGAAACAATTAAGCACAAGTGTACTGGGGGGAAGGAGGGCATACGAGGTAAAAGAAATCAAAAGATTGAATGTTACCCACTCCGCTCCCCCTTCGCAATGACCGCCAATGAATGGGTTTGGGCTTCTAAGCCATTGGAGAATCGTTTAATTGCCCTTAAAACGACAGCTCATATCTCTAACCTGCCAGAAAACGAATTTATCGGGTTATACAACAAAATAGTTAAATCTAAGCAATTATTAGGCCTTGAACTGCTCAAACCAGTGATTGATGAGAAAATAGACATTTTAGATCTGGTCTTAAAGGAAATTGAACATGTTGCAAGCAAGATCAACCATATAACACAAGATTCGAGGAAACTAACAACGTATGCTCTGTTATCAACGGGTTTAAAGCTTTGGATTGCTTTATTCGAAAAATATGGCTTGGATACAGCGCCATTACGTGAATTACTGGAAAATATGGATGAAATCGTGGCAAGCATTGAGAACGAAAGATTTCTGGATCGGAAAGAGTTGATTGACCCGTTTTTAACATGGTTGTCTGAAAACAATTTACGCATCTCCAGCTCGAGAAAGGGAAAATATCACCTTGTAACGACAACGGACTTAGGTGACTATAATAAGTGGGCAAAAGAGCGCGGATACACAATCTTTCCGTCATTGCGTGAATTTGGTGCAGCTGTTGCTGAGATTCTGAATAAGCCATTATCAGAGGTATACAAAACATGGCGATCCGGCGCAGATACTTTCAAAGCTGTGGGAATGCCTGAGAACCTATTATCTTCATCTCATTTAAATCTGGATGTAGAAATCAACGAATGTGATGTGGATTCAAATAAACCGCAAAATAGTCTTAATGGTAAAGAAGAATCAGACTTAGAAGTGGATTTTGATTTTAACGATGATTGGACATTGGAAAGTGTCCTTAACGAAAGTTCAAGCACTACACAACTCTTTAACTCAAGAGTTAATGCAGATGCTGAGTTTCTCGACAATCTTCCAGAAAACATCAGAATACAAGGATTGATTGAGATTTGGCAAGAATGTCTGGCATCAAGCTCCTCAAAGCATAACGCCGTCACGACATTTTGGGAACTCGCAAAGCGCCAATACCGAAGTGAAGAATTATGTAGAGCGGATATTCTCAACCATTTCGAGGAAATTGGGCTACCTCAATGGTTTAAGAGAGAATTAGGGGTTAAAACAACTTTGCAAGATGTTTTAGGCAAAAAACTTGGGTGGTGGTAAGAGCATGAGTAAACTCAATGTTGTAAAAATAGAAGGCGAATTGGAATGGGACGAAGACTTGGTTGAACTGGTAAACCGACCAAAGAAGTTTGTTCCGAGGATAAAATATAGAAGACCATCTAAAACATATTATAGGCTTTCAACGACCGAGAAGGCTGAGAAAAACCGCCCCAAGCATGTTGTCAA
>JAPDJQ010000033.1 GCA_029259015.1 Thermoplasmatota archaeon
ATAAGAAATGCGAACCCAGCCATCTTCGCCCCAGTTTCTGCCCCAGCTGTTCTTGCATATCCAGCATCTTTGGCTATCGTCATAACCAACCAGCGTGATTAAGTGTCCTCCTACAAGTCGGCCCCATTTATGCTTGTATACACCTCCATTATAATACATAAAATCTTTCCAGACCCATATACATATGACTAATGGGCCATGTTCTATCAATGCTTTTTTTATACTTTCCTCATCATCCTCAACCCATCCCCACTCCTTTATTTTCACTGTCCTGTTCTCCCATCCTGGCAATGGATCGCATGGTGAATCTGTTTTTCGATGCGGATCAGGAAAACAGCCTTCATCTGGCACTCCATATTCCACTAAATACTCTGCAGCATGTGATACATTTACTCCCCATCTGCATGTTCCTCCAGAGCAGAAAAATAGATGCGCTTCCGACAAATCACAACCAAATGGATAACCAACTTCATATTGTACCAAAGTTTCTACTGCTGCTACCAAGGCATATGCCTCACAACTTGGACACGGTTCCTGATTTTTTACAGGTGTTGTATAATCTATGCCATCTATATCTCTCCATGAAAAGTACGGGGGCAAATCGTTCTTTGCATTGTTCACTGGATAAAAGTTTATGAGTAAAATGGCAAGTAAAGCAATAGCAAATAGCCTCTTCATGATGTGAAATGAAATATGAGTTAAAAAGTTTGAGCTTATTTAAAAATGATACAGCGGAGTATAGCACCTTTTCAATTCTCTAACAAAAAGCTTTTATTTCATGCCCTGCTAAAAATTGATGATAAAAATTGCCAGCAGAGAATACAGCGACGAAGAAATATACAGCATATTGGTGCCAGAGATTAGACAGTGGTTTAAAGAGAAGTTTGGAAGTTTTACTCCACCACAGAGATACGCAGTGATGGAGATTCACAATGGCAACAACATTTTAATTTCATCACCAACTGGCTCTGGAAAAACATTTGCCGCATTTCTGGCTGCCATCAATGAACTTCTCTTGCTGGCAAAAAAGGGAAAGCTCGAGGATAAAATCTATGTTCTGTATGTCTCGCCTTTAAAGGCTTTAAACAATGATATAGAGAGAAATCTTAAGGAGCCATTAAAAGAGATATACAGTAAATTTGACATCAAAGAAAAGATAAGAGTGGCAGTAAGGACAGGCGATACGAGCCAGCAGGAAAGGCAACGACAGATGAGAAAAACCCCCCACATTTTAATAACCACCCCAGAAAGCTTGGCAATAATTCTCAACGCTCCGAAATTTTCTAAAAAGTTGAGAGAAATAAAATGGATTATAGTTGATGAGATTCATGCAATGGCTGATAATAAGCGCGGATTACATTTATCTTTATCACTGGAGAGACTGGTTTATAATATGGAAAAGGAGCCAATCAGGATAGGATTATCGGCTACAATTCATCCAATGAAAGAGATTGCGAAATTTTTGGTTGGCAATGGTAGAGATTGCCTGATAGTTGATGTAAGTTTCATTAAAAAAATGGATTTGAAAGTTGTTTCACCTGTTGATGACTTAATTTACACTCCAGCAAATGAACTTTCAAATGAGTTATACAACTTGCTATACAAATTAATTAAGCAGCACAGAACCACACTTATATTTACGAATACGAGGAGTGCAACAGAGAGAGTTGTTTTTCATTTAAAAAACAGATTTCCTGACCTGGAGGGCAAAATAGAGGCGCATCATGGTTCATTGTCAAGAGATGTTAGGCTCAGTGTGGAGGAACGCCTTAAAAACGGGGATTTAAAATGCGTGGTTTCATCAACAAGCTTGGAGCTTGGCATAGACATTGGCTACATTGATTTGGTTATTCTGCTTGGTTCTCCAAAAAGTATTACAAGAGCTTTGCAAAGGATCGGCAGAAGTGGCCATTTCCTGCATGAAATATCGAAGGGAAGAATAGTTATCTTGGATAGAGACGATTTGATTGAATGTGTTGTTCTGGCTAAAAAGGCAAAGGAAGGAAAACTTGATAAAGTTAAAATACCAAAAAATGCCCTGGATGTACTGGCCCAGCATATTGTTGGAATGGCGATAGAGAAAAAATGGAAAGTTGATGAAGCGTTGAATTTAATAAGAAAGGCTTATCCATACAAAAATCTGCTAAAGAGAGACTTGCTTAAACTCCTGCATTATCTGGCAGGAGAATATGAGGAGCTTGAGGATAGAAAGGTATATGGAAAAATCTGGTTTGATAAAAAAGAAGAAATTTTTGGAAGACGTGGCAAAATGGTTCGCCCTATTTATTATCTCAATACAGGCACAATCCCAGATGAGGTGGCAATAAAAGTTTATACCATTGACAGAAAATTTGTTGGTAAAGTCGAGGAGCCATTTGCTGAACGACTCAAAAAAGGAGATATTTTTGTTCTTGCAGGCAATACATATGAATTTGTTAGATCAAAAGGAATGAAAATATATGTTGTTCCGCGCCCTGATTCCACGCCTACAATACCATCATGGTTTTCTGAACAATTACCACTAAGCTTTGATCTGGCAATGGAAATAAGCAGATTCAGAGCCAAAATGAAAGAAATGCTGGAAAAAGGAAAGGATGCGGTGGAATATCTCATGAAGAATTATGATATTGATGAAAAAACTGCGAGAGCAATAGAAAATTATTTTTTGGAGCAATTGCATTTTTCTGTTCCAACTCACAAAAAGATTGTTGTTGAAATTTTTGAAAGAGAAGGGTACAGACACATAATATTTCATACTCTTGTAGGAAGAAAGGCAAATGAAGCTTTGTCAAGAATATTTGCTTACAGAATAACAAGGAAGCATGGCTTTAATGTGAGAATAGCCATCACAGATAATGGCTTCGCCATAATATATCCAGAATGGAAAAAGAAATTAGATAGAGAAGACATAATTTCACTGTTTTCATCTGAAAATATGAGGCAGGATTTGAAAAATGCTTTGAAGAATACAGAAATATTGAAGAGAAGATTTAGACATGTGGCAGCAAGGAGTCTGCTAATTTTGAGGAACTATCTTGGTCATGAGATGAGTGTTGAAAAACAGCAGAGAAATGCCACAATTTTATTTAAAGTTGTAAATGAAATAGATCCAGAATTCCCTGCCCTGAAGGAAACTTACAGAGAGATAATGGAAGACTCAATGGATATTGAAAATGCAGAAAAATTTGTTAGAAAGGTAGAAGAAGGAAAAATAAAAGTCGAGGTTGTTGAACTTCCTGTACCATCGCCATTTTCATTTAACATTGTTGCCGTAGGGGCTTCAGATGTTGTCTTAATGGAAGACAGAAAAGAAATGATTAAGGAAATGCACAGAGAAGTCATGGAAATGATAAAATGCGTGAAGTAAAAATTGGGGAGATAAAAATAACAGCATATTATGCTGCTTTTATTCCAAGCAAAAAAATAGCAATTGTTGCTGACTTGCATATTGGCTATGAAGGAGTTCTGCAGAGAGAAGGTGTTATGGTACCAAAATATCAGAAGGAAGTGCTTATTGAGAGGCTGGGCAAAATCATTGAAATTTATAAGCCAGCCAAACTCATAATAAATGGTGATTTCAAACACGAATTTGGAAAAAATCTCCGCCAGGAATGGAGGGAAGCAAATGAAATATTGAATTATCTTGCAGGCGAAACAGATATTTTGCTTATAAGAGGAAATCATGATAATTTTCTGAAAACAATAGCATCCAAACTGAGTGTTCCAGTTGTTGAAGAATATGAAACAGAAGGAATAAAAATTGTGCATGGACATAAAAAAGTGGAAAGAGGAAACAAAACATTAATTATTGCTCATGAACATCCTTCACTTGCTTTAAGAGATGCTATAGGCGCTTCAGTAAAAATCCCATGTTTCATGGCGAGTAAAGAAATCATTGTTCTCCCTGCTTTAAGTCCTCTTGCCACAGGAACAGATGTTGTTTCCGATACCTCCTCATATCTTTCTCCTATCTTAAAAGAAGAAAATGTGGACGATTTTGAAATATATGCCATAAGTCATGACGAGCTGCTGCATTTTTCAAAAATAGGTGAGTTAAAGAGAGTCATGTAGCTATAGCTATCTCCCTCCTGCTCCTCCTCCACCGAAACCGCCACCTGCTCCAAATCCTCCGCCGCCGATGCCTCCACTGCTTGTGCTGGCTGAATAGGTTCTGGAGAGTGTGTGTTGAGTGGCAATGAATGCAACATAGAGATATGGAACTGTATCCACTTCTGGAATGTCTATTTTTAATTTTTTGAACTGTTTTGCAACTTTCTTGCCTATGCCTAACGTTGTAGCATAGATAAGCCACTCCTTCCATA
>JAPDJQ010000075.1 GCA_029259015.1 Thermoplasmatota archaeon
GGCTTTTCCCTCGAAATTAGGTTAAAGTATTCTTCAAGAGATTTCAGATATTTTGTTATGGTTGTAGGTTTTTGTGAAATTGCGTTTGCTATTTCCACGAGAGTGTTTCTGCTGCTTGCAATCGCTTCCAATATAGAGAAGTATATCTTGTGAGCCCTTCCAAACTCCTCTATGAGAAGGGCCTCACCCTCAGTCTGGATAATCGAAGAGAATTTCAGTATTTGTTCCAGAAAATCAAAGAATGTTTTTTCTCTAAAGAGCTCCAGATATTCATAGTATTTTGGCACACCACCAAAAACGCCGTAAAATTTTATTTTCTCTTCGAAATCTTTTACACCAAGGTCATTAAGCATCTGAAAGACCGTACTCGGTTTTAATGGTTTAAGATCTAGGTAAAGATCACTCCTCCCATACAGCGGTGATCTTCTAAGAAGGAATACTTTTCTCATCATCCCGATATAAGAACCTGAGAGTACAATGAAGAATTTTTTCTCCTCCTTGTACTTATCCCAGAATTTTTGAAGGTCGTGAATTATGGAAGGGTTTATTTTTAGGAAATTTTGAAACTCATCAAAGAATATGGCCATTTTATCCTGTGTTTTGAATAAAAAGTTCAGAAAATCCTCAAAATTTTCAAATTTTGGAGAATAGCCAAGTTTTTCTTTAATCTCCTCCTGAAAATCCTCCAGTAAAAGGCTTTCTTCCTTAACTGAGACAAAGAAGTCAAGGTATGGGAGGTTTTTCCTTGAGAAAAATTCTCTAACAAGCCTTGTTTTTCCAATTCTACGCCTGCCTGTGATTATAATTAGCGAAGATCTCATGTTTGTGAGGTTAAAGCTTTTTTCCAGTGCTTCAAGTTCCTTCTCTCTATTATAGAATCTCATTCATAATCCACCAATAGGATTATCCTATTTTTGGATATTTATATTTTTCGATTGTACTATCATGGCTTTCAAGGTGGTAAAGTATATTAACCTGTGAGTCGATATTGAGATGGTGGGAAGATGGAAAAAGCGGAGAACGTTGAGTATGTTTTGAGGGAGTTGGAGAGGCTTAAGGTTGAGATTCAGCGCTTAGAGTCGATGCTCATGCCAGTTCTGAGGGATGATGACATCACTGACGAGGAGATTGCAGAGCTACTTGAGTTGGCCAAGAATGAAAATCCCGAAGATTGGATTGACGCTGATGAACTCCCTAAACCCGAAGACTGAGGGGTATCAATGACATATAAGATTAAAGAGAATCAAAACTAGTTGCGTGCTCTTTTGGCCCTTTCCTTCATTCTGAGATATTCCTCCTTTGAGAGGGGAAAGTTTTTTGCGTTTTCCAAGAGGGCGTTGATAAACTCCGCTTGCTGTGCACTCCACACCTCATTGGGTGTCTTTTTGAGCCACTCGACGTACCGTTTTATGAATTTTATTCGTTCCTTCATGTCCCTCTTAGAGTTCAAATTCTTCTACCCCCAGTTGAGTTTTCCAGTACTGGAGCTTTTCATGGCTTATATGATCTCTAAAGAGTTCATATAGAAAAATAGCGTCCTCAATGTCCTTTTCACTCCCAAGGTACAATTTATAGGCTATCTGAAGCTCTATGGGAGATATAAAAATCCTCCTATCATTAATTATGGTCTCTATTCTATGTTTTAATGCCTCCAAATGAAATCTATCTTTTGGTAGCTTTATTTCTGCATTGGGGAAGATAGTTCCGATTTCACACGCTCTAACTGCCTGATTCTCAATTAACATCTCAAAAAGCTCTACGGGGTCATCTGCGTTTATGAATTCAAACCCACTATTTAGAAAATCTTCATAAAGTTTCCTAAATTCCTCCAACGGGAGCGAGGAGATTACGAAATCTACATCCTCTGTCCCTCTTGAACGGCCAAAGAGAATTGAAATGTACCCACTAACTATCACATACTCCGTGTACTTCTCTATGAGGCTTGACACCTTAAAAACAAATTCATCCAACTTGTTAATTCGTTTATTGGTGAGCGTTATTCTCCTTCCATCAAACATCAGTTCCAAGTTCTTCACCAGAGAGTTTAGTTCTCAGAAACTTAAATAGATTGCTGTTCTCTGGAGATTATTCAACTGGTTATCCGCTCAAAACCTCATAGACCTTCTTCATCACTATTATGGCGAAGATAACCAGCAAAAGCTCCACGAGAGGTTTTAAGCTTTCTTTTTGTTCTTTGCTTAAGAAGAGGCTTCCAACTTCAAGGGTTATGAGGAGACCTATTAGAGTTAAGGTGAGAAATACATCTACAGTTTTTGTTGCCAGGGCCGCTATGAGGATCCATGATGAGAGAAAGAGGAGCATGTAATCCTCTACATCCATTCCCTAACTCCCCCGAGCTTTTTGACCTTTATCTCAATTCCATGCTCTCCCATGTTAAAGTCCTCACTCTCCACAACCTCACCTGTGCCTTTTGCAAGGGCCAGGAGAATTGATGAGCACACCGGACAGGCCGTTTGATTGCAGCTCTCTATACTTTTCCTGCATATCTCCATGTTTGTTGGCCTTACAACAACCCTAAATCCTCCCTCACTTTCATCTATATGGACTCCCCTGGCAAGATCAAAGGCCCTCAAAACAGAAGATGCAACGCTCTCAACGGCCGATGGGCCGCTTCCATCCAAAGTCCCTTCAAAATGCTCTTCAAACTTCTTAACAAGGTCCACTCCCGTTGGCCTTATCAAAAGGCCCATCTGCCTTTCATTGGCCACGTTGGTTAAGAAAACCGTCTCCTCATCCATCCTTCCAAGGTCAAGATCAAAATCCTCATGCAGGGGGATGAAAGTTCCTCCCTCCGGCATGTTTTCATAGGAAGGGATGTAGAGGGCGTTACCTTCAAGGCCCAGGTCACTCACCATATCCCGAAGCATCTCAACGTAGGGGAATATTAGGTTATCAAGGGCCTCTTTTTTAACGTACTCCCTTGATTTGAATGTTAAAACTATAAAGCCCAGAAACAGTCCAGCAAAGCCCAAATTAATCTGACTCTGATTAGAATTTATTGCTCCATAGATCAACAGAAAAGTTCCAATGCCCGCTAAAGAAGCGCTTGCTATCTTCTCTGCCCTCATAATTTTACCCCCCTTAATCTAAAACCATTAACTTTAAAATGTTTATCATTGTCTTTTGAATTTGAGGAAAATGAAGAACAGTGTAGCTTTAATCATTCTCACACTCTTGGTCTTCAGCAGCTTTGGATTAGCCATGGAAAGGCATTTTGAATATGAAAAGGCCTATGAGAACGATAAGGGGATTTATATCTATTTTAGAATTATCCTCCTCTACTCGGAGATGGCCCTTGACAAGATAATTGCCGAGGATAATGAAAGTCTTTACTATGCGAGCAACGTTGAAACAAAGCTGAACATAACGAGGGATGAGGTGGAGTTTTACAAGTCCTTTGAAATAGAGTCAAAGGTTGAGGATTACCTGCCCCCTTTTCTGGAGCTTGGTAATGGTGTGAAGGACATAGCCCTTGGCCAAAGGGTATTTTTGGAGAACATCGAGATCGTCAAAGAGATGAGGGACTATTATGCCTACGTTAACGCAAGCCTTGGGTTGGAAATGATGGGGGAGGGAATCTCAAGTGCCGAGAAGGCCCTTGATGTGATTGATACCTTCGAGTTTGTAGATGAAGACAACAGCACCTTAACACTCGACACCTCATCCCTTAGAGAGAAGCTGGAGAAGATTAAGAGGATGTACCTTGGCTATGAGAAAGTGTTGAGTGCCTATAAAGTCCTGCCCCCCGAGGAGCTCCCCGAGGAACTTCAGAAGCTTATCGAAGAGAAAAAAGAAGAGCTCCCAAGCAGCATAGACCAAGAACAGCTGGAAGAGATAATCACAAAGTTGAGGAAGGGCGAAGGACTTACCGAGAATGAGCAGCAGGTCCTCAACGAAGTCATGGAGACTATTTTCAAAAACACCACCATAATCTTAGTCCCCAAGTCATTAACCCTCTATGCCTCAAACCTCCATCCCTTCCTCTATGAGAACGTCACCTTTTACGGCTATGCCCCAGACTTTGATACCGTTTACCTCCATATTAAAAACCAGACGATCGCTTTGGGGGTTAAGAACAACCGGTTTTCTTATGTGTATTCCTTCG
>JAPDJQ010000051.1 GCA_029259015.1 Thermoplasmatota archaeon
CGGAAGCAAACCCCTTATAGCCAGAGCTCCCATCATCAGTTGAGATATGAAGGCTGGAAATTTCTTCCAGTTCGTCACTGAATAAAAGATATTCCTTCGTTCTTGCCCCCAGCACAACATGCTTTTCTCCTTCATATTTTTTTATTAAAGGCAGTAACGACGCTATACCCGTTCCACCAGCAATGAATAACGCCCTGCTGCCTACAATTTCAAATCCATTCCCATATGGGCCTCTTATTCCAACTTTATTTCCTTCCTTCATTTTATGTAAAGCCTCCGTCGCCTCTCCAACTTTTTCAACTGTTATTCCGATTTCCTTGCCTATATGGCTTAATGACATTGGAATCTCATCTACACCTGGAATCCAAACCATAACAAATTGTCCTGGTTTTGCCTCCATCTCCATATCAAAAAAGAATGTTTTATGAATGCTGTTATGAGTTATGATTCTCTTAATTTTGCAAATTTGCATAAAAGATACTCGCTTTTATATACAAAAGATTTACTAATTACAAGATTCATTTATCCCATCGTTTCTGCAATATTTATATATTAAAAGAATATTTCCAGACAATGGCAAGAATGCATGCAAGAAGAAAAGGCAAGTCAGGCTCAAAGCATCCAGTTGAAAGAGTACATCCGGAATGGAGTTTGAAGGCAGAGGAGATAGAGCAGCTTATAGTTAAACTGGCAGAGGAGGGCAAGCCACCAGCAATGATTGGTTTAATACTGCGCGACTCTTATGGTGTTCCAGATGTAAAGGCAGCTTTGGGCAAGAAATTAACCAAGGTATTGGAAGAGCATAATCTGTTGCCAGATATTCCAGAGGACTTGAGCAATTTGCTTGATAAGAGGGCAAATTTGTTAAAGCATTTGGCTGAGCATAAAAAGGATATACATAACAGACGAAGGCTGCAGTTAATTGAGGCAAAGATAAAGAGGCTTGTTAAATACTACAAGAGAGAAGGAAGATTGCCAGAGAAGTGGAGCTATGCCTGATTTTTGCTGCGCTGCATTTTTATAGCATCATCAAGGCATATTTCTCCAGTCAGCACTTTTTTTGCCAATTCTTTTGAAATGGTTATGTTTTTACTTTTTATTCTGCTCAGCCTTTGCATTTCCCTAATTTCTCCTTCTTTTGGCTCAATGGAAAACATACCTTTTATTTCCCTTCCTTCAGCCATTGCTATCGTCGATGCTGCCAATTCATCATTATCTACGCATGGAATCGTTGACTCATCAACAATTTCTATCCTTACATTTTCATCAATTAAAAAATTTATTATCCTGTTTCTTATGAGACGGGCGCCATTTCCTATTTTTATAATGACATCATCTGCTCCTATATCTCTAACATAATCCTTTATGAAATCTGCTGCCTGCTCTGGCGATTTTGCAACCAGGCTTCTTATGAGTTTTTCATTGCCAAAGATGGCTATTCCTATATTGTCTCCAGGATCTATTCCAAAAATTATTTTTATTTCTTTGCTTCTGGAAAGCATTACTGCCTTATCTATCAGATTTTCTATATTGCTGCCATTTTTCCATGTAACAATGTTATCAAAATCTATTTTTTTCTTTTCCTCTGAGGATGTAATTATGACATCAACATTTGGAGGAATCTCATCATTAAAAGTTAGAGAAACAAAGGGAAGCTGTCTTTTCCTGAGTACATTTACGGCATCATGGTAGAGAGTAAAGTCGGAGGTAAGCAAACCAATCATTCATTTTTATATGACTACACTTATTTAAACTTTATATTTTGCATCTCAATATGCCATCATGAAAAGGGCATATGTTAGAATATATGGAAGAGTGCAGGGAGTGTGGTTTCGTGCTAATACAAAAGAAATGGCAGATAAGCTTGGCTTAAAAGGGTGGGTTCGTAATATGCCAGATGGGAGTGTTGAAGCAGTCTTTGAAGGAGATGATGAAAACGTTGAAAAAGCTATAGAATGGTGTCATCGTGGCCCACCTTTAGCAAGAGTAGATAGGGTAGAGGTAGAATATGAGGAGCCACAAGGCGAAACAAGCTTCAGAATAAGGTATTGAAATGAAGAATTTTCATGAAGCGGTTGTAAGAACTGCCTTTAAAATTGCAATACCATTTCTATTCATATGCTTACTCTTTGGAATATTTCTCCTTTTTCATGATTTCTGGATAGGGGTACTTTCTGTAGTTTCATCTACTATTCTTCTTTCATTGAGTATAATAGCGTTTAAATGGTATAAAAAAGATAAGGAATCTTTTTTAAAAGCCCATATTTCTGCTATTGTATGGAGAGATTTTGCAATCTTACTTTTCTTTTCTCTATTTTTCTTATTTCCTGCTATAACTTCATTTTATTCTGGTGATACCGAAGCTGCAAAATTTTTTATCCTCCTTTTCCTGATCTTTCTTGCTCTCGCCTCACTAATTTACTGGCAAAATAAAAAAATTAAGCTGTAGATACCCCTAACTTCTTCAGCATTTCTTCTATTCCCCCATATTCTCCATGAAAATAAGCTTTTTTGCATCCAGGCGTTGCTTCTATCATTTTCCTCAGCATTTCCTCATTCAAATACGGCACAGCATATTTTGCAGCAATGTGTCCAAATGCCATGTTCCTTTCTAAAGCCATATCTGTGAAGCGCGGCGCGTAATGTCCGCCACCTATGCCGATAGCAACTTCACGCTGCTTTTCTTCAATCTGTAAAATCACTTCTGCTATAGCATTGCAGGCTTTCTCATCTCTCCATTCCTTTTCAGTACTTCCAACTTCTATGAAAAAACATGGCTTTTTTAAATAGGGGCCGTGATGCGTCGCCTCATAACAAACTTCATATTCTTCCAAGCCCTTTTCCTTTAACAATTCTAAAGCATCTCTCATAAGTAAAGGGTTGCAGGGAACAAGTGTTGCATCCTTCCCGCCATACTCTGCCTTGCTGAAGTTCCCAATGGCATGTATGCTAAGGGTTTTTTTCTTTGCTGCTGATGCATGGCGGGAGGCGAAAATTATTGTATCTGGAGAATAACCAAGCTTTTTTATCTCTTCATCCACATTATCGTGATAGATGTGCATATCATCTATAAAGTAAAGCATCTTTTCATCATTTAGATATACGCCGTCCTTTTCCTTCCATCTCTTCATGGAGAGCAAAAATTTTGCTATATTCATGCTTGCAGTATCTTGTTTAGAAATGACGATGCAAATCATGCTATGAAATGCAGAATAAGCATATATTCATTTCATCGCTTGCAAAATTTTTACTGTAATCATATGAAACCACTTTTATTTTATAACATCCTTTACTTAGTTCAAAAATATATGGCTCTTCTGTGTCTTCTGCTACCAACTCATCATCAATATAAAACTCCACCTTCTCTATGCCCTCATTATCTGTTGTATTCACTTTTAGCTCTCTGGGAGAACCAATTATCACAGTTTTGTTATACAAGGACATTATTCTGTATCCAAACATATAGAATGAATTTTCCAGAGGGTATTCAATTTCAATGCATGGAGGAATGTCATCAAAAAAGGGGACATATTCGTCTATAATTTCATATTGCCATTCTGCCACAGGATATCTGAAAAAACTTATTCCATTTGAATCATTTTTTAAAGCACATTCAATGCATGCTTTTAATTCATCGTTGCTCATAAAAACACTTTCATCATCTAAGCTCTGTATTATCGCCTGTACTTTACAACTTGCTCTCGCTTTTATAAACGATATAACCTCTCCAACCCATGAAGGAGGCATCTGGTAGTTATGGGTGTAGGTCATTGGCATCAACACATCCATATATCTTGACATTTCAGCATAATCTTGTCCATAGTAGTAGGCATTTGCCTCCATTTCCGGCATTACTGCGGCGGATAAAATGCAATCTGGATTAATGCTTTTAACAGCGTTCCTTACTTCCATACAGAAAGATGTTACAGGATAGGTATTTCCATATGCATTTCCTGGATATCGAATATAATCCAGGCAAATGCCATCCACGCCCATTTCAACTAATGGAATTATTATGTTATTAATCAGATACTGCCTATAGGATGATGAGTTTACATCAATCCAGCCTCCTTGACTG
>JAPDJQ010000123.1 GCA_029259015.1 Thermoplasmatota archaeon
AGCTGTTATAACTGGAGGGGGCTGGAAGATTTTTGAAGGACAGAGAATACCTGTGGAAGAATTTAGAAAGAAAGTTGAAAAAATATTGGGAATCCCTCCAGAAAATTGTCTGGATTTGTATGGAATGGTTGAGGGAAATGGATGGATGATTCATTGTCCAGAAGGCCACTATCTCCATATTCCATCTACATACTATCATGCCATGGTGATTGACGAAAATGGGGAAGAAGTTGCCTATGGCGAGAAAGGAAGATTTGCATTTCTTGATGGGCTGGCAATGAGTTATCCAAGCTTTATAATATCTGGGGATGAAGTAAGAATGTATGAAGAATGTCCGGTATGTCATCGCAGTTCTCCTGTTCTGGAGCCAGAGGTTAGCAGAGCCAAAGGAGATGAAATGAGAGGATGTGCGGAGGAGATGAGAAGAGTGCTTTCAATGGATTTGGGTGGAAAGGATGCTTAGAGAGTTGAAAGATAAAGAATATATCCCTCCAAAAAATATGTTGAAATTATTTATAAAAGGGGGTTTTGTCCTCAGTAAAGTATTGATAAAAAATATGGGACAGTTGAAAAAAGCCAGGAAAGAGAGAATAGAATACATTCCTCCAAAAAGAAACTACGAATTGCCAGAATATAAACCGGGAATGAAAGTTATAAAATCTAACGAAAAATATCTTCGCCCCACTTTATATTGCAACCCGTATGCAAAGGAAATTATTGCTCTAGCAAACCATCTAGGAGCTTTTGAAAAAG
Organism: Thermoplasmatota archaeon; assembly: GCA_029259015.1. Taxonomy (GTDB): domain Archaea; phylum Thermoplasmatota; class E2; order UBA202; family JdFR-43; genus JdFR-43. The sequence continues at coordinate 754 of JAPDJQ010000123.1, forward strand.
ACCCGTATGAATATGCGAGAGATGCTTTTGAGTTTGTGAAAAGAAATTTAATTTTGCAGATTATGCCTTTGGATGGGGTGGTTCCGACTTTAAAAAGAGGCTATGGAACTTGCCTTCACAAAATTTCTCTTTTCATTGCTTTATGCAGGGCTGCTGGCTTAAAAGCGAGATATAAGTTATATGCTATAGCCATGATTCAGCAGTGGTATGAAACATTTGTTGAAATCGATCCATTAATGCGGGAGTGGTATGATGCAATGGGCTATTTCATGCTGCACGGGGAAGGAGAGGTATATATAGATGGCAAGTGGATTGTGGCAGATGTTGGCCCAACGCCAGAGAGACAGGCAGCAACAGGCATACCAATAACCAAATTTGGGGAAGATTCCATAGGAATATGGTTCCAAGCAATTCCAGGGAGCATAATGAGGGTGGAATCGTTGCCACTTGGTCTAGGAACGGCATCGAAACTTTTGATGGAAAAAATTTCTCCAGCAAGTGTGGCAAAAATGAATAACAATATACTCGGACAGGTTGAAAAAGGCAGAAAAATTTTGCAGGAGATTGGCGAGGAAGAATATAACAGGAGGGTAAGAAAAGGTTACAAAATGCCAACAATTGAGCTGGAGAGAAAAAGCATAATTTTTGAGTAATATTTAAATAACAAAGAGAAAAACAGAGAAGAAATTGGGGTTTAAATTTACTATTAGTTTGTGGGTGGATGAAAGGAATATATATAAATTTTGTTTTGGCACGACAATTTTGTTCAAAATTAGCAATATATATGGTTTTTTGATATATTGTTGGAAATGGGAGAAATATTCGTGTTTGAGAAAATGGACAGTATGCGACCAAATTTGCGCTCGCTCAATGATAGAGAGGGCGTATTCATACTTGATAGAAGGGGAAATATAATATTTGCAAATGATAAAGCCAGTGATATTTACAAAATTAGGAGGGAGCTAAAAAAGGCATTGTCAGAGAAAAGAATGAGTATACAAAATGGCAGCAAAGAAATCGTTCTTTATCCAATATTCGACAACAACCATTTAAAATTCTTTTTTGGCATCGTCAGAGATATGGAAGATATAATTAAAATAAAGAAAATCCTAGATATAACATATGAAAGCGTGAAAAATTTTAGAGAAGACATTGCCCATTATTTTTTCAATCCCTTGGCGATTGCGAAGGGATATCTAAATCTCATATCAGAGAAGAATCTGACTGCAGAGGATAAGTTAAAAATTGAAAAAGTTAAAACAGCTATAGAAAGAATAGAGGCTGTTGTTAAGAATATAGTAATGAATGGGAAGATTTGCGAATAAATTTCTGAAAACAATTTTGTTTTTTCAACATAAATTTTTGACCAAATTTAAAGATGGACCGGGCGGGATTTTCAGACATGCTTTGCGAGGCAAAGCAATGCATTTGAACCCGCGACCTCTTGCTTGCGAAGCAAGCGATCTTCCCCTGATCTACCGGCCCATCTGTTTTTGAGAAGAAAAATATGATTTATATCTTTCTATTCAAGTGTGGCATGAGATATCCCTTCATCATCCTCATAAATTTTTATTATGTGTTCCATCGAATCCTTTATCTCTTCGATGTGGGTGATTAATAAAATCTGCTTGAATTGATTCTTCAGCTCTGCCAGAGCATTCAGAACATTCTTTCTTCTTTCTCTGTCCTGCGAACCAAAAATTTCATCCAGAGCAATGAAATTTAAGGAAACATCTGCTTTCTGGGTAATAAGCTGGGAAATTGCTAAACGCAATGACAGATTTGCCAGATCTTTTTCCCCGCCAGAAAATCTTTCGAGCTCGAATTTTTCTCCTCTGTCATATATCCATATGTTATAATTCTCATCTATTTCTATCTCCTTATACTTTCCATCTGTGAATATAGCAAAGAAATGGGAGGCATAGTAGGAAAGGAGAGGGCCTATTTTTGATATCAAATAGTTTTTGAAACTGTTGAGTAGGCCTGTATCTCTGTCTCCAGCAAGCATCTCAAGATTTGCTATTTCTTTTTTTAAATTTTTAATTTCCTCTCTTTGCTTTTTCTGTTCTTCTATTTCTCCCTGAAGTCTTTCTATCTCTTTTTTCACATAATCAATGTTACTCTCTATTCTGATAGATTCCTCTCTCTTTGTGTGAAAAATATTTCTCATTTCCTCGTATTTCCTTTCCACTTCCTCATATATTTTGACATCAAAATCAAGGGCATTAATTTCTGATATGCATTGCTGAATTTCTTTATTTATAAAATCTATTTCATTTTGTATTTCCTTCAAATCCTTTTCCAGTGAGGGCAATTTCCTAATCTCATTTTCTAGAATCATCACTTTGTTTTTGAGTGGCAGCAATTCCTTCAATTTTTGCACAATATTTTCATATTCTTCCTCGCCAAATTCTACTTCTCCTATTTCCATAATCCTCTTTGTGCACTCCTTTTTCTTATCTTCCTTCTCCTTTTTCCTTTCCTGAAAATTGTTTATTCTTTCTTTAACTAATCTGTAATTCATTAATTTATTTTCTAACTCTTTTCTTCTTTTCTGCATTTCTTCTTTCTTTAATTTCAATTCTCCAACATTCGCTTTTATGCTCTCCATTTCTTTTTCTATTTTTATTGCTTCCTCATTAAATTTCCTTATTTTTTCTTCAAATTCTGCAACAATTTCTTCATATTTTTCTCCAAGCAACCTCCCACATGTGGGACAATTGCTCTCAGGACCTAGCTCCTTTATTTTATTCAATTTATTCTCCACATCTAGCCTCTTTTCCATAATGAATTTTTTCTCTGCCTTTTTTTCTTCCAGGCTTTTCTCCATGTTTTTTATGTTTTCCTCCATCTCTTCAATTTCCTTTTCAATCCTTCCAAATTCTATTTCGATTTCTTTTTCCCCCTCCAAATCTTTTTGCAATGCCAAAATAAATCCATTTATCTCTTCAATTTCCTTCTCAAGCGATTCTATCTGTTTTTGGAGGTTATTTCTTTCGTAGTAAAGCTGTTTCAATCCTTCCATTTCTTCCTTTCTTTTATTCACATTCTCATATTCATCAGCATACTTTTTAATCTCCTCATATTCCGCAATCTTTTTTTCTATCTC
>JAPDJQ010000102.1 GCA_029259015.1 Thermoplasmatota archaeon
AGGTGGGACGCAGGACCCAGCATTTGGTCCAATTGTGATGTTCGGACTCGGCGGCATATATGTTGAGGCGATAGGAGACATCTCATTCAGAGCTGCTCCAGTTGGCGTAAGGGAGGCAAAAAGAATGATAAATGAAATCTCATCATCTAAAATCCTTCATGGAGTCAGAGGAGAGTTGAGAAAAGACATAGAGAAAATATCTCAATCCATAGTAAATATTGGGAAATTGATAACTAAAGTAAAAGAAATAAAAGACATAGAAATAAATCCTTTGGTGGTATATGAATATGGAAAAGGAGTAAAAGCGGTTGATGTTAGAATATTGTTGAGGGATTAAGATGAAAAAATTAGTTGTTGCATCTGCAAGAGAGGATGCGGGAAAAACAACATCCATAATCGGGCTTGGAAAGAGGATGGAAGGGAAAATGGGTTATATGAAGCCCTTTGGAGATAGACTATACTATAAAAAGAAAAGGCTGTGGGATTATGACTCTGTTTCCATAGCAAGAATATTCAATTTGGAGGAGGAGCCAGAGGAAATGAGCATTGGATTTGAACATTCTAAACTAATGTACATGTATGATAAAAAAAGCATAGTGGAAAAAGTTAGAGAGAGCTTTGAAAATATCAGCAATGGAAAAGATATTGTTTTTATAGAAGGTTGCAAAGACATTGTATATGGAGCTTCTGTTGGACTGGACAGTTTTTCAATAGCAAAATATATTGATGCACCAATGCTTCTGATTTTTTCCGGAACAGATGAGAACATATTTGATGACGCAATAAGATGCAAGGAAATAGCTGAAGCAAAAGATATCAAGATAATAGGAGCCATATTGAATAAAGTAAAGAATAAAGAAGATTGGGAGGAAATAAATTCAAAAAAGCTTGAGAATGAAGGAATAAGAATTCTGGGGGTCATTCCTTATATAAAAGAATTAGCAACATTTACAGCCAAACTTGTTGCCGAGCAATTGTTTGCAAAAATAATTGCTGGAGAGGATGGCATGGAAAATGAAATAGAGAATGTTTTCATAGGAGCAATGAGCGTATCTGATGCCATAAAGAATCCTCTTTTCAACAAGCCCAAAAAACTAATAATAACAAGTGGAGATAGAACAGATATGATTATAGCTTCAATTGAAGACAATACTTCCTGCATAGTATTAACAAACAATATTGTTCCGCCAAGCAGAATAATAGAGAAGGCTGATGAAAATAAAATTCCTCTTTTACTTGTGCCTTGGGACACATATACTACTGCTAAAAGGGTAGAGAGGATAAAACCATGGATAAGCATGAAGGAAGAGAAAAAATTGAGAATTATTGAAGAAGAATTTGGAAAAATAGACACCTCATGGATTGATAAATTATGATTTGAATATTTCCTCGTATTCTTCAACAACATCTTCTTTGGTCTTTTATGAAATAATAGTCGAAATAAGTTGATTGAAATTATTCCAATTCCAACGATTTTGTCATAGCTCTCGCTAAGGAATTGAATTTTAGTTCAAAATTCTCTTCTTCTTAAAAGAAAACAGATGGTCTATTCAGTGCTTTTACACCTTTTTGAAATAAAATAAGGCATAGAACAGCTGAAATCTGCATCCACCTTGTGAAAATGCTATTACGTATTTATTTTTAAATGTGGAATATTTTCCCTATTCAGTAAGACGAGAGCAACAAAAATGCATTGAATTCATAAGAAAAAATTTGAGAAGAGAGCAGTTGAAAAAGAATAAAAAGCCTCATTCTTCTTTACATCATTTAGCAAATTTTTGGCTTAATGTCGTTGAAAATGTTGGTATAGAAGGAATTGCATTTATTAAAAGAAAAGGAAAGAAAAATTTGTATATAGAAATGATTGATATGAGGGCATCTGTAACGGCGAGCGGAAGATTTGCAGAAGGGGCAGATTTTCCAGGTGAGGAGCTTGAAGGAATTTTTTTGGTTGGCATTCCATTTGATAAAATGAATGTTAAAACGAAACTTTATTTGAAATATTATGAAAAGTTATATGGAAAAAGAAAAGGAAGTTATTATGCGTATATAGTGCCAGCAATGAGAAGAGCTTCCCAGTCCTTAGGGAGAGCGTTGAGGGCAAAGGAAGAAAAAGCTGTTTTAATTTGCGGGGATGAAAGATATAGGGAGAAGAGCTTCCTTAATTTATTGCCTGAATATTTCCAAAGAAAGGCAGAAATTGTTGATTATGCAAAAATTCATGAAAAAGTAAAGAATGTTTTTAATCAATTTTAACGCTAATAACTATTGTATATCCTCTTGCCATCTCCTTTAAATTTGTTGGTACAGTAATGCTACAATAGCTCCCTACCTTTACTTTGCTATCCTTTATCCTCCAAAAACGCCTCAAATCCTTAGAAATATACTCTTTCATTTCTTCACCGTTGCTAAGTCTGTAATCAAGCATTGAATATTCAGCAATTCTAAGATGGCGTAATCCTTCGCGTATATCAAGCTTTTCCTTTGCCATTATGGGCATTATTTCATATTTTTCAAAGTTCTTTAGGCAAGAAGGAGTAGTTAAAATTGGTGCTATATAAAGAATTGAAAGAAATATTGCCTTTCCTTCATTTTTTAGCTGAGAATAAAATTTTTCTGCTTTTTGTGGTGGTGAGACAGAAACAAAACTTTTTCCTTCTGGCGTATCTATAAAATCTGGCACACCAATGCTTCGCCGCCTGTTATATTTTAAAACAAATTTTATGAAATTTTCATTTTCCTCCTTTAAGTAAAGAATAGCTCTCATGTTTTTAGCAAGAGCCAACAAATCCATAAAATTAAATGATAATGAAGAAATAATTTTTGTTGAAAAGATATGCAACGCAAAATCACTCATTTTGCTTTACGGGCATGGCAACAGATTTATCATAAGAATCAGAAAATATTTGCATGGGATGCAAAAGAAGTTTCAATGAGTAAATATTAAATATATAATTGCTATTTTATGCCACCTATGGCAGAAGAAAATAAAGAATTCAAGTATATAGTCAGAATAGCAGCTACTGATATCGATGGCAACAAGCCTACTCGATATGCTTTAACACAGATAAAGGGTATTAATTTTATGGTAGCCAATGCAATCATAAATTACTCTGGCGTAGATGGAAAGGAGAGGATAGGTAATTTGTCAGATGAAGAAATAGAAAAATTGAGCAAGGCTATAGAAACAATAAATGATTGGCTTCCGTCTTGGCTTAGAAATAGAAGGAAAGATTTGTATACTGGCAAAGATTTGCACCTGATAGGCACAGAAATTGATTTGACATTGAGAGAGGATATTAATTTACTCAAGAAAATAAGAAGTTATCGCGGTATAAGGCATGAAAGGAACTTGCCAGTTAGAGGCCAGAGAACAAGAAGCAATAAGAGAAGAGGACTCACAGTTGGCGTCGTAAGAAAGGCAAGGAGGTAATAACATGGGCGATCCAAAATTTCCAAGAAAAAAATATGAAACTCCTTCTCATCCGTGGGAGGCAGAACGAATAAGGAGAGAGAAGGAAATTTTGCACAAATATGGCCTCAGAAACAAAAGAGAGATATGGAGAGCAGAAACATTTCTCAGAAGAATCAGGGAGCAGGCTCGCCGCCTTTTGGCTATGGCAGGAGAGGAACAGGTAGAAAAGGAAAAAGAAAGGTTGCTGAAAAGGCTGGCAAGATTGGGCATATTGCCAGAAAATGCAAGTCTTGATGACGTTTTAGCTTTAACTGTAGAAGACATACTGGCTCGTCGTTTGCAGACATTGGTTTACCTCCATGGTTT
>JAPDJQ010000106.1 GCA_029259015.1 Thermoplasmatota archaeon
CCTCATTTATCTGCCTTAAAATTTCATCTCTGCCAGCATCATATGTTTCCTTGAAATAGCCACACATTAAACATCCTGCTTTATTGGCCCATCTGCAACCTTTTGTGCGCAAAATCAAAACAAAAGCATTCACTATCTTGCCATCTAAAATATCTTTCTCCTTCCATATTCTCGGCTTTTTTACTTTTTTAAGCAAGTCTCTTTTAAATGTGGCAGCAAACTCTTCGAGTTCCTTCATTTTGCAATCATCGCTCTCAGCCAGTCAGCAACGTTTTCTGCATGGTCAGCCATGTCATCGACCCAGTCAACTATTTTCAGCAGATGGTACTCATCCATGGGCGAAAGCTTATCCTCTATTTCATAAATTTTCTTTGTTATATTGTATCTCAATTGATCTGCTTCCCATTCTCTTTTATGGACTTGGTGTATGTATCCCTTTGTTTCCTCTCTTTCTCTGCTTCCAAAACCTGTTTCTGTTAAGTCCTTTAAATTTCCAACTGCTTTCTCCATCTCCTTGATTGTTTCTGCCACCTTTTCCATATGCTTCTTGAAATCTTCCCTCAACTCATCCGGGATTTCTGTATGTCGTAAATCCAGAAGCTGTGCCAGATTTTCTGCATGATCTAAAATAGCGTCCTGTTCTCTTAAAAGCCACAGGAAATATCTTTTATCAACAGGCATTAATATGGAACGAGGTAAATGAGCGCGAATATTTCCCTTTATCAAATCTGCTTCATGTTCCAGATCTGAAACTTTTCTTGCAACTTCATGAAATTCTTTAAAATCTCCTTCCACATATCTAAAAAATCCTTCCTTCAATAATTCTATACACTCCTTTACTTTGTTCATGTGCTGCAGCAATCCCTCAAATGGCGACTTTTTTCTGTATACTTTTCCAACTGCTACTCTCGGCATTAGAATAATATTCTCAATCCCATATAAATTAATATCGATGTTATTGCAGTGGCTGGTAAGGTTAGAAGCCATGAATAAATTATATTTTTCACCACTTCCAGATCAACTGCATCCAGTCCTCTGGCCAATCCGACACCAATAACTGATCCAACAACAGTATGGCTTGTTGATATTGGCAAACCAAGCTTTGAAGCAACCAGAACTACGGTGGCAGCAGCGAAATCAACAGAAAAACCACGAGTATTTGTCAGAATAGTTATTCTACTTCCCACCGTTCTTATTACCTTATATCCCCATGTTGTTATTCCAATGGCCAAGCCAATTCCTCCAAAAGCCAGCAAGTAAGCAGTATCTACTTCTTTCCACGCAAAGGCAATTATAACAGCCACAGGCCCAACTGCATTGGCGACATCATTTGCTCCATGAGAAAAAGCAACATAGCATGAAGTCATTATCTGCAATCTCCTGAACAATCCTTCAACCACATCATATACTCTGCCCCTTTTCTTCCTCTTTCTTATAAATAAATAACCTATTCCTCCGAGTATGGTAGATATTACTACTGAAAGCAAAATATATTCTTTCATGCTGTATCCCAGAAGCTCTCCAGCCCTCGTTTTTGTGAATATGGACATTAAAATAATGAAAAAAGTGAGAGCAATGAATAAGGGGCTGAGTTTTTTTGCAATTGCAACAGGATCTTTTGCATCAAAAATATATCTCCTTATTACCATGAACATTAAAAAGGCTATTGCTCCTCCTGCGAGAGGAGATATAACCCATGATGCAGCTACTTTTCCTAGCGTCGCCCATTTAACTGCCTGGATGCCTCCTTCCGCCAGTCCGAAGCCAGCTACTCCTCCTACAATGGCGTGTGTTGTTGATACTGGCAACTCTTTCCATGTGGAAAGCGTAACAAATATTGAAGCAGATAACAATGCTGCTAAAAATCCGAGCATAGCATCATGCTGACTCATTAAGGAGAGATCGACGATTTTTCCCTTTATTGTATCTGTAACATGCTTTCCTACAAGAACTGCTCCTAAAAAATTAAGGACAGAAGCTATCACCAGAGCCTGTCTCAATGTTATTGCCTTTGCACCCACAGCAGTTGACATGGAATTGGCGACATCGTTTGCACCTATGCTCCAGGCCATATATAAGCCGGCGAATATCGCGAGAACTAGTATTATGAATAGCATGCAATGGTGAAATATTTCCAAAAATTTATAATTTCCTATGAAATTCCTTTTTAATGATTAAAGCTTACATTTTGATAATAACTTATGTGGGGAATTTAAAGGCTGTGCTCGAAGAAATGAGGAAACTGGAAAATATTGAAAGCATAGCCGTTGTTGCTGGAGATTATGATATAATTGTCAAAGCAAAGGTAGACACTCCTGAAGATTTGATGGAATTGACAGATAAAATTCATGCAATAAAAGGAGTTAAGAGAACGAATACTCAGGTTATAGAAAAAGAGATTGAAGCATGAGGATAAGAAAGAAATATCTGTTTTATGTTCTTGCAATCCTTTCTTCCCTAATAGGGGCGGGGGTTACTGTAATCGATACTTATATTTCTGTAAAATATGAATTAAATCCATGGAGTTTGTGCCTAGCAATTTTCATTGCAGGTATTTTAATAACGTTTTTATTGTGTCTCATTCTTTCCATCCCTGTTGGAAAAAAAAGCCTGGGGGCACGAATAGACCCTTCCTTCAAAAGATTGAGGTTGCCAAAAAAGGAAGAAATAAAATTTCATCTTATGGCAGGCATTGGAAATGCTGTTGCAACTGTAGCCTATTTCTTTATCATTTCCATTTATAGGGAGCCATCAGCCATCCTATCATTTTTTGAAGTTGTTATATTGTATTTGCTGTTAATGGAATCAATAGCCGAGAAAAATGCGCCAACACTCGCAGAAGTACAATCGTCAATAGTTGTTACATTTGGAGCAATTATGGCATCGTTTTCATTTCAGGGGGAAATAAATTTGCTGGGGTTGCTCATAGTTTTCTTTGTTTTAAATCCTGCATGGGTGGTATTCTCAATATATCAGAGAAAACTCAAGATTATGAAGATAGATGGCCGTCACAATGATGCAATCAATATAAGATTCTGGAATTTAATATTCACAACTTTCTTTACTGCCATCCTTGTTTACTTTATAGACAGAAGAAATTTCTTTAATGCGTTTGACATGCTCAAACACTGGAATTTATTTTTCCTTTCAATGGGCATAACATTCTTTTCCTATGTACTTTATATTAGAGCCCTGGGTCTAGGAAAAGCAAGCGTTACCCAGGCAGTTAAGGCATTCACCATTATATTTGCGATACCATTTTCAATTCTTGCCTCAAATTTTGTGCCCATTTCCTTTTATGAATCTGTTCCTCAGCTTGTGCTGAAAATAATGGGCATAATACTTGTTATAGTGGGAGTGATTTCATTTGCTCTAACAGAAGTAAAGGCATATATTTTCATAAAAGCAAAGACAGGTTATCCAATAAATGAATTGCTCACAAACTTGTGGAACATAAAAGGTGTAACAAGCGTTGCTGTTGTGGCTGGAAGATATGACTTAATTGCAAAGGCAAGAATGAGAACACTGGGTAAGGGGTATGAGAGAATAATAAGGGAGCTGGAAAAAATAAAAGGGATAGAATACTTTGGATGGGAGGCAATACTGAAAGAGTGGGAAGAAGTATAAATTGGAAAATACTCTTCAGGAACGGCAACAAACACTAATATCTTTATTCGGCGAATCTTTTCTTTCTTTTTTTCAAAGAATAGAAAATCTAATTAAGAGAAAACATAGAATTGAGGAACATTTC
>JAPDJQ010000068.1 GCA_029259015.1 Thermoplasmatota archaeon
TTCCAAGGAGAGAATCTCTATAAAAATCTAGAACAAATACGATGCCTCCACTCTTTAATACTCTCTTGATTTCTCGTATAACTGATCTTAGATCTTCGATGTGATGGAGAACATTTATACAAAATGCTTTGTCTATAATATTATCTTTGACTGGCATGTTGGAAATATCTCCGAGGATAACTTCTAACTCTCTTCTCTTTGCGGATTCGAGTTTTTTCCTTGAGATATCCAAAATTATAACTTTTCTAACATTCTTGGATAGCATCTCAGATAAGATTCCTTTCCCTCCACCCATATCCAGCACAATATCATCTCCTGATAATTCTATCCCTTTGATAAATCTGAACAATCTTCTTTTCCTCATCTAAACCTCCCCAAGCAAGATCTTTTCGGATGCCTTATTGTCTCTCTCATCTTCTGCCACAACTCTTTTATCGGCTTATCTCTGACATTACGGTACTTCGAAATTATTTGTGGATGAGCGGAAGCTCATCCACTGCACCCTCTTCAACTCACTCGAATGTCTGGATGTTTTTACCAATAATCAATCCATAACAGCACAAGTCTCTAATATGATTGCTATGTTGTTCCAGGATATCTCATCATTAACTCCTGAATATTCAGCTGGGGTACAGCCCAGAGTCTGATGTTTTCTCAGAAAGTTATGTATTACCCCTCTTAACTGGAAGAATTTCGTTCCACATCTAAAATTCTTGATCCCTCTCATCTTAACTTCCTTTGGTCTGATCTCAGAATGATATCTCTCTATCCTGTTCTGACTTACAGCTACAACTCCTTTTCCATATGGTACGAACTTTGTCTCAAAGTGAGCATAAACATGTTTCAATTTTCTATAACCCCTAAGAAAATCGTAGATGTGACACTTGTCAGTAACGACTATCTTTGGATAGAATCCAGCTTCCTTTACAGCCATTTTGAAAACCTTTATCGCAGATTTTCTGTCCCTCTTATCAGAGAGTAACGTTGCTATGACGTTTCTGTTTTCATCGTATACCGTAATCAAATAACCTATTTTCCCAGGTCTTTTCTTGGATCCTACTCTATTGATGAACATCTCATCCATATACCATATATCAGAGTATTTTGGCTTGTAGATTCTTGAAATCCTCTGAAAATGAGGTGCAAACTTCTGAACCCAGTTGAGTATGGTTCTACCACTTACCTTTATATTCATTACATCCTTTATCAAGATAGAGCACTCGTTACTCGAAAGATAGAATTCTGTGTACAGCCTTATTGCAAACAATATAACACTTGGAGGGAATCTCATACCCTTGAATGGGCTTTTGCTTCTTTCTGTGAAAGATTTACCACAGCTTTTGCATCTGTACCTCTGCTCAGCGTTAGATTTATACCCGTAAAATCCATTCTTTACCACGTCCTTACTCTTACAGTAAGGACACCTGGGTTTACCGTGCATTCCCATCCCCACAACCCAAATGGAATGCACGGTACATCATATTTATCCACAATTAACTTCGCAGTACAGACATTACCAAAGCTTATAGGTACAAAATCGCATGGATACAGATTTCCTTCAGCATCTATGTATGAATGGAATACTCCAGCTGTGCATCCAAAGATTTCTCCACTCTCAATATACGAAAATACAGAGATTTTTGGATAATCCTTCTTCTTGTTGTATTTTATATGGAGTTCTTTCAAGATCTCTCTACTTTCCTGAGATAGTAAATCTTCTGGAGATAAATTAATAAGATTACCAGTAGGAATCATATCCCCAACCCTGATCTCATGAACCCCTAGCTCTTTACCAAGCTTAAACAGATTCTCCATGTCACCGTTCCTAAGATTCTCATTCGTAGCAACTGTAGCGATCATTGTATAGAGTCCTGTTTCTAAGCTATTCCTTATCGCTTTTAAGGCTATCTCGTATGCTCCGCTGTAACCTCTATTTTTATCATGAACTTCTTTTTTGGAGCTATCAAGACTTATCAATGTAGCAAACAGTCCCGCTCTTTTTAGTTCCTTTGCTTTCTCTCTATCCAACCCATATCCAGTCGTTAGCAATATAGTAACGCTTCTATCATCCACAGCCTTAATTATCTCTATCAAATCCTTTCTCAGAAGAGGTTCTCCTCCCGTGAAACCGAAGAGAGCTGTACCCATATCTTGAAGTTGGGATATAAGATCCAATATCTCAGATGTACTCATCTCGTTCTTCCCTTTAAATCTATTACAGCAATGTTTACAGCTGTACATGCATTTGTTTGTTAAGGCTATATGCACTGAGGTCGGCGCCTGGCGCATGCAATTTGCAAAGTCTTGAAAAGGAGTATCATTGATGTGATTCTCAAATACTCTGAAGAAGGCTTTCGTTGGTATTGGTGGAAAGAAAGAGCTCACAATGAACTTACCTTCATGTTCAACGATTTTTTCATGTCTAAGGAGGCGTAAAGCTCTGATAGATTTTCTTAGTGAGAAGTTTGGATCTTCCCTCATGTAAAGGTACAACTTAAGGAAAGCTTTGGCATAACGTGGATTGAGTAGAGCTCTCCTTGTTGAATAACATCTCATCCTAATCCTGATTCTTTTTCACCTTAAACCTTTTTATCTCCAATAGAAGTGTAGATGTGAGGATGGGAATGGTGAGCAAAATCATCAAGAAGCCTAGATGAGGTCCCCATGAGCAATCTACATTTCGAATCTGCTCTCCGAGTACGGATACATCTAATCTTCCATGACCCTGAAAACTTCCTATACCAATCTTTGTAAGTTGGGATATTGAGTAGAAGAAAAGGATTAGGGATAGAGCTGATATGGTAATTGATGTGATCAATAGAGCTCTCCTCTTTTTTGATTTAAGGAAGGCGGAAATTAGAATTACCACAGCATTAGCTATCAGAATATAGAGGATGAGTAAAAGAATTTGATTTATTATCTCTGGAACCAAATTTATTTCTCCTCCATACGTTGAGGTCGTTGATATGAATGAATTTATTAGTGGTGGGTATAATGTTATTTTTGTTGATACATCTACTGATTTTCCATCTAAAAGCCACCAGGGAAAATAGATGGACAATACTATTAGAGATATTGAGAGTAAGGAAAGGAAGATGCTAAAGTCTTTTCTAAAGATTAGGACCAAAGCTGATATCATCAGAAGAATCATACCCAAGTAAAATATGATCCTGTGATGCAAACTCTCTTCAGATGTTAGCAGAATCATATCTTTATCTCCATACACATGTAGAGATAGTTTTGCGATCGTTCTTTTTCCCGACCTAATCAAAGCAAAATAACTTCCTGGCGGTATATCTACAGATGCTTCACCATTAACTATATCAAATTCCAGTTTCCTTCCTTCTCGAGTTAGTGAAAGCTCCGCTTTATCTACATGTAGACCTTGATAGTCCTTCAACATCAACCTAAGTTTATGGAAAGCTGGAAGCTCTACCTCTATTTCCTTATCTGAATCTATTTCTATTTTCTTTTCAAAGGAAAAAGTCCTGTATTCTATCCTCAAAATAT
>JAPDJQ010000105.1 GCA_029259015.1 Thermoplasmatota archaeon
TACATTTTACGCACTTGGAGTATTCCATTGTAGAGATCTCGATTATCCTGTCATCCGTCCATGAAATATTGAAGATCACATCAGAGAAGCTGATGTTGCCCATATTTGCTTCTTCTTCGTCATACTGGCGATAGAGCCTCGCTTTCGTTACAGCAACTTCGCCAAGTTTTGTTTAACTCCTCTGTTCTTCCACGTCTATCCCAGCTAACGCGCATGAAAGCAGAATTTACCCTCTAATTTTAGAAATGCTGAATAGAAGAAAGCTGATAAGGTTTGGAGATGCTATAATCATCGAAGGGTTTTACGCTTACAAGAACTACCTTAAGGATAAGATACGATGTTGTTCCTTCGATAATTCCTAAGAAGTACTTCAGGTTTGAGAGGCATTAAAGGGATGATGAGCTACCCCCTCTTCATATTTAGCTCAAATAACGTTGAAAAAGAGAAGAAGTGTAGGAAGTTCGTTAAGAAGCTATTTGAGGGTTAAGACTGAATCTGAAGAGTTTAAGGAGCATAATAGAGGACGTAATCAAACTGGGGAAAGAAGCTTTTAGTTTGAGGCAATTGCACTGCTATGATTACGAGCCAGTAAGGTAGAGGTGTTCTCTTTCTGTCCTCTTAACAGGGATGACTGTTAAGCTCGGTTTCAGGGAAAAGAAGGTGTTGTATAGGTTATCAGAGTGGTGATGTGGGGAAGACTCTAATCAAGTTTGTTGTGTGGTCTTCAGCCCAGTGTTAAGCCTGTAGAGAAAAAGTGGAAAGAATACGCAACATTATCATTGGTAGTAAACATTTCCTTCGGGATCTACCATCCATTTTATTTTGTAATCTGTAACTTTCCAACGTCTATACAATTCATCTGGATCCAAATCTCCTGGAGCTGCAGCCTCAAGAACGCATGCAACTGGATAATCATTCAGTTTTTTGTCCCAATCTTTGGCTTTATCTTTCAAAATGTGGTCAATGTTATTAATTATTATATCTTTTACAAAACTTGCGGCCACATTCGTCGCTAGTCCGGTAATGCCAGCAATCCATAAAGCATAGTAGTCTATGTTATATGGATTTTTAAAACATGCAACTAGGCCATAATGTCTACCGTGCATACCACGACCAAAACTTTGACCATCAAAAGTTCTAATTTCTCCTATCACTTTATCTCCAATTCTAACAAATTTAACAAAATCTATAATATCATTAAATTCTAGTGAATATTTGTTAACTATACCTGAACCTATAAGCAAGATATTTCGGTTGAAGATTTCATTTAGAGTTGTGTCCCATTCGTCGATACTAGCAGTGATATTATCAATCCTATTTAATGAGGCTAACAAATCTGTTACCCCAATAGCGTCACTAAGAGCAGCTGCTTCAAGTATGGGGTGATCTCTATTAGTTTCTCCGAAAATTACAAGTAACGGTGAAGATATAATATCCTTTATATCCTTTAAACTTAATTCTGGCTTTATGTAGTCCCATTTATTGAATAATGGTTTAATCATTCTTGTTTTATTCACATAAGTTAAAATCGGAGGACTAGATTTATATTTTTGAAATTTTGTTCCAGGCATAAAAAGAGGTTTAAGTATACTACTTATCTCTTTGAAAGCATTCTCTGTAAGTGTTAGCCTCATGGGAGAGCTTAGACCTACCAAATGACCTAAGACATCTAAATCTTCTGATTTATATGTTCCTCTTTTATTTTCAGGAACTGAATCTAATTTTTCCTTAGTTATATTAATTGCTAATCTTATATACATCGGCAAATTAATTATTTTTAAATATTTTTCGTTAAATTTCTCTATTATTTTTTCACCAAGCAGGTAAATCCCAACATGAATGGCGTCATCTAGATTATCAAAATAGAAAATTTTACTGTCTCCCTGTGTACTAAATTGTTTACCATTAAATCTTTTAATCACTTCCCATATACTTTCATGAAACTCCTCGAAAATCTCTTTAACTGGCTTATATTTTGGATACATACTCTTAATTAAGGATGATTTAAATATGTCATAAGCTAGTACTCCGTGGCCCATATCTATTAATTAATATATTAATATAAGGTTTTATTTAAAGCTTATCTTGAATAATTAGGTCTACTTAGGATATAAGGAGTTTGTATAAAGGTTAAAAATATTTTAGTTTTGCTCTTGAGAGGATTGAAAGAATAGAAGAGGCTAAAGAACCTGATGACGATTTTAAGCTAGCATGGCAGATATACAATCCCAATCTCAATGAGTACAGGAGAATCGTAAGGAAGGTAATTGATGCTGTTTTTGGAGCAAGTCTGAAGTAAGAGGTGAGAATCAGTGAAATACCTTTTTGTTATGCTAGTGTTGGTTTATTCTCTTTTAGGATGTTTAGGTAATGGATCGCCCGAGGTTGAAATTCCAGTAAATGTCACGACGGTCTATTTCTTCTATCCACCATCTTGTCCATACTGTGAAGAAGTAAAACCGCTTATTGAGAATTTGGTGAAAGAATACAGTGACGTTAGATTCGTATTCTGCAATGTAGACAATTGTAGTCGGGAGTGTAAAGAAATAATGGTGAATTTGGGGTGTTCCACCAACCCAACATTTAATCTCCATTCACTCAAATTGTAAACATTTAAAAAAGTTAACCTTATAGGGGGGTACATATATAAATAAATAATGTAGTCTCAAAAGCAGTCCTGTACTGCCTTCTTTACTTGGAAAAGGGGGTAACCATATGCATTATAAGGTTACCTTTGAATGAGACATACCCTTTGATTACATTTGATGAAACGGTAAGCTTAATACGTTACAAATGTAATGTTTTGTTGATTGTGGCATTAAAGCTATAACTTATATCCTAATTCTAGCATTCTGGTTATGCTTTAGTTACTGCATACCTTCTACATACTCCGAGTTTATCTTGAATTACTAAAAATACAAAAAAGCAGAAATATTGCCAACTCATCCATAGATCTCTGTAAGCATATCCTGAATCTAAACCTTGTGATGCCATGAGTAAAGAGTTTTTCTCTCCTTTTTTTCTAATAAGATTTTGCCCTTAGAGAATTCTAAACAAAAAGGCTAGGAAAAATATTAAAATTGTCAACACTAAATCATACACGTAGACAGAATATATTTAAAGGATGAGAATGAAACTTCCCTGGAATTCTCATTCCAATGTTATTGGAGTTTCAAAAAATTCCACGTAGATTGTGATATAAAAACTGATACTACATGAGATTTGAAAGCTACAGATACCTCCGGCAATTCCCGAAT
>JAPDJQ010000029.1 GCA_029259015.1 Thermoplasmatota archaeon
CTGAGCCAATACCTGTGAGTGATTTAGCTGCACAGATTGGAACAAGTTCGGCAGACATCACAGAAACGAATGTTAATGGTACAAGTGGTTACGTAGATGCAGGAGATTATATAAAAATAAGTTATTCTGACGGAAGCACTGCTTCAGTTGCTGGAGAGACTGTAACAATAATACACACACCATCTGGTAGTGTACTCTTTAACGCAAAAGTAAGATAAACACAGGGAACTTAATCCCCGCCTTTCTCTTCCCTTTTGTTTATATTTTTATTGTCATTTGCTTTGCAGGGGCTTGCCTCCGGCCCCTTCCTTGTTTTTTATTTTTATTTGATGAATATTACATCATCTTTTTCTTTAAAATCAGGATCTCCAGTTATAATGATGGCATTTTCTTTTTTTGCTGTTGCATATATGATTGCATCTCCTAATCCCATTTTTTCCCTATGCTTTATTTTTGCAGCCGTTATCGCAATATCTTCATCTACTGGAATAATGAAACATCTCTCTTTCATTACCTCTATTTTTTCTTCTGCAACTTTTTCACTATAAAATTTTAATATCCATCTGTAAACCTCTGCAATATTTATAGCAGATATTATTGCTATCTCGTCATTCTCTATATATTTCTTCGCTTTCTCTCCAGATTTACTACCTTTAAAATACTCTATCCAAGCCCATGAATCAATCAAAACGGTCAATTTCTTCCCTCCTGAATTCCTTGAGTTTCGGCAGGCTCCCAAAATGGCTTTTTTTCAACCTCTTTGCCTCTCTTATCAATTTTTTTATTACTTCCTCATAAGATTTGGTCATTGTTTCCTTTTTTAGCCTTTCCAACTCTTGAAGTAATTCTTTGCTTACTCTTATAGTAGTAGCCATATTTGTATATATTATACTTATATATAAGTATATCTGAATATACTCTGCAAAACATCCTGCAAAGATTTAATTAAAGGAATTATCATAGAAAAGCCAGTGCCACTTTCTGTGTAATCTGCTGGCAGCCCTCTTGAATATATAATAGTTATGAGGATGAGAATCCATGTTCCAAAAAATATGCTTAATCCTATAAACGCAGCAAAAATCTTATCAAAAGTTTCTGCGTACCTTCTTTTAATTTTTCTTAAAAATATTCTTTCTTTTGAAAGAATCCATAAAATGAAAGAAATTGCAAGAGAAATCAATATGGCTCTTCCTAATATCCTATCAAATTTTATTAAATAGTATGATCCTTTGTATCCCATCAAACAAATCGTCCAGGTAAGTGTGGGAAATAGAATGAGGAGAGATGCAAGATATGCCTTTATTATATCCCAGAATTTTTTTGTAATCAATTCTTTTGTTGCCACTATGCTGAAATAAAGAAATGGAATATGCAAAGGCAAATAAAATCGCACATCATAGCCTCCTCCCTGATGAGTTGACATATTCACAAAGAAAAATAACTGAAGGAGGATATATGATAACATAAGACCATCTATTACACCAAACTTTTGTTTTCTCTTTAGATATGCCAGAGGAGAGAAAAATGAAAGGAAGAGGAAAGGTACAAAAATGAAAAATGCAAAAGAGCTATCTGTTCCCTTTGCATTAAAAAAAGATTTATACAAATTGATAGGAACTTCGTTTATTTTTCCTATAGCACTCACATCCTTTAGCATATTCCATCCTACCTGCACCGAATTTATGATGAAAACAAATTTCTCAAAAAATGTTATCTTCTTCTCCCTTACCACATACACTGTTATATGATCATAACTTTGCAATCCAGTGTTTGTGAATGCAATTGCCTTGAGAAATAATTCACCACTAAAGTTTTCCACAGGCAATAGAAAATAAGAAGCAGAAAGAGTTATGCCTGCTGTTTGCCATGTTTTATTGTCTTTTGAATAATCCACTTCCACAAATGCCACATTATCACTTGTGTTATATTCCAGCATCACAAAAGATTCCACTTTTTCTTCATACAAGGGCTCAACAATTTTTATGACCGGCTTTCTGTTGTCGACGGTTACATTTTTATTTATATCAACCCCAATGACAGAATCTCCACTATATGCTGTTGCTTTCACTACCATATTTTCATAAGCAATTCCAGAAGTATTCCAGATAAAAGGTGTATGAGGTGTATTGTCCACCCCCAGCTTTTTCCAGCCCTCCTCTGTTAAGTATTCATATGTAATATGCGTTGTACCTGGTGGAACAACGCTATATAAGAGATATTCCCCACCGACAAATTCTCCATCTTGAGGACGCCTCAAAACAAGATTTTTTCCCGTATTGTCTATCATTAGCTTTATGACGGTGGAATTGTTAAAACCAACAGCATCATAAGCGGTTGCCTTTAACAAGTAGCCACCCTGCAAATCAGAAGTATTCCATAAAAAGCCATCATATGGAGTTGTGTCATTTCCTAGATATTTCCATTTTTTTCCATCTATAGAATACTGATATATAACATAGGCAGTATCCTCTGATACTGAAGGCCAAATAATACACTCTCCAGCCACTACGCTTTCATTCTGAGGAGAAAATATTTTGATGGATGGCGGGGTATTATCAACAATGATACTCACATTTTTTTCTGTAACATCTCCTCTCCAATTCCATGCTTTTATCCTCAATATTTTCACACCATCCTCCAAGGAAGAAACATTCCAGAAAAATATAACTTCTTTCTCTTTACTTCTATTTATTTCAATCCACCCATCGCCCGTTGCGTTTTTATATTCTATCATCGATTCCTCAGCATTCTCACTAACATTATAATGAATTTTAACAACTCCTGTGACACATTCTCCATTGGATGGTGAGATTATATCTATCTCTGGAGGTTGAGGAGGTATTACATTTTTATTCCCTTTTGCAATATAGCCAGGATATAAGGGGTTATCATATATTGCATAATTTTCGGCAAAGTATGGAGTTAGAGAGACCAAAACCACAACAACAATTTTCAGAATATTTATTGCTCTTTTTTTCTTTATTGTCAGAATATCAACAAGCAGGAGAGAAAGAAGAATCACAACTCCTGAGAATAGTTGAACCCATACTGCTAATGAAGCAAATACATAGCTTGCATAGTGATATTTTTCAATATTTTTTATCCTGCCATAATAAAATGTTGCAAGTGAAAATATAAGTAGGGAAAAATTCAGCCCATGATATTTTTGACCCATTGCCCAGAAGGCAACAGGCGATGAAACTAATAAAAGAAAAACACCAAATAAAGCAACTCTCTCATT
>JAPDJQ010000014.1 GCA_029259015.1 Thermoplasmatota archaeon
ATGAATTTGGCTACTGGCTTGTTGCTGACCCTCTTGCAACATTTTATATTGGCGGACTACCAGTTGGAAGCGTTGTAATGGCAAAAGATGGGAAACATTATGAGTGGAGTATTCTGACAAATAAATTATATGCAATAGATGTTTTAAAGGAATAACATTATAAATTTGGAAAGGATTTAAAAATGGATGTATAGAATTCCTAAGGAGGAGGAAATAAGAGGAGTGCTTTATAAGGTATTGAGGAGACACGGCTCATTTTCCTCATTAAGTAAACTTCGCCATGCCATTTTAGAAGAATTAAAAAAGATAAATGAGGAGTACACAGTGAGTATAAAAAGGACCAGAATTATTGCCGCAAGAGCAGGATTTGTCAAGGTGGATGTAAAGAAAAAGCATGGCAAGAAAAAATTTGAGAAATGCCCTGTGTGTGGGGGAAAGCTAAGAGAGATTAAAAATTTGTCTTTGCTTGGAAAGGAAGTTGTAGTTGGCTATAAATGTGAACTATGCAAATATAAGGGAAAAATATATGAGGTGCCGGTGAGATATTCATTTCATCTTACTAAGTGAAATTTATCAGCAAGTAAATTTCTTATTTTCATTATTTCCTCCGCTACTTCATATTTGAACTGAGGTTTTGTTTTTGACACACCCTTTTCTGTTATGAAATGACTTATGTAGCGAGATGGAGTTAAATCAAAATAGAAGTTTCTTAATTTTATCTCTTCGGGAGCGTTCTTCCATATTTCTTTGCCATCCTCCTCTTTTATAAAAACAAATGGAAATGTTTTGTAGGAAGATGATGCAACATAAATTGGTTTTTTCCTTTCTTTTGCATATGAAGCTAGAGCGGAAGTGCCAACTTTATTTACAATGCCATCTGATAAAATTGCATCTGCCCCTGTTATAACAGCATCTGCCTCGTCTAAAAAAGAAAAGAGCGCTGCATCTGTCGTCAATACAACTTCAAATTGATTGCATAATTCCTTTGCAAGTTTCCTTCCCTCATATTTAGGACGTGACTCGCTACATATTATTTTAATATCCTTGCTTTTACATGCTTTAAGTATTTTTGCTACAGTAGAACTTCTGCTATAAGTTAGGATGGTATAACCATCTCTTATCACTTTCTTTCCATGTTCAACAACTTTCTCATTTGCCTTTTTCATCTCCTCAAATTTTTCTTTTGCTTCTTTTCCATATAAAAAGGCAAAATTGGCTATATTCCATATAGAAGCCATTGAAGGATATAATGAAAGCATGATAAAGCACTTCTCAAAAAGCTCTTTTTTACCAAGATATTTGCCAATATAATCCATTGCCTTTGTTTCAATTTCTGCTGCCCCCGATATTTTATCCTGTTTCATAATGAAAAATTGCACCACATAATAAATGGTTTTGTCCTTTTACGAAAAGAAAATTATCCTATATACAGCCCACCAGTAACCAAAATTACCTCTCCTGTTACATAATCTGCAAGATTGCTTGCAAGGAAAAGGCAGACATTGGCAACATCCTCCGGCACTCCAAGCCTTTTCAAAGGAATTTTCTCTATTCTTTTTCTTCTTTGCTCTTCCGTGTAATTGGCTATTATATCCGTATCTATAGTGCCTGGCGCCACTGCGTTAACATTTATTTTTCTTTCTGCCAGTTCTATGGCCAAGCTTCGCATTAATCCAAGGATTCCTGCCTTGCTTGCTGCATAATCAGCTCCATGAGATGGGCCTCGAAAGGCAAGCTGAGAGGAAATGAATATGATTTTGCTGCCTTCCTTCATATATGGCAATGCATTTTTGCACATGTTATAGCATGATTTCAGATTTGTTTCAATTATTTTATCCCATTGCTTTTCATCCAGTTCTTCAAACTTGCTCCTTCTGTATATGCCTGCATTATTTACTAGTACATCCACTCTTCCAGCCACATTCACAAATTCCTCAACGATTTTCCTTGCCTCATTGAATTTTCCTACATCTGCTGGCAACAAAAGTCCATCCGAATATTTCTTAACTTCCTTCAGCACTTCTCTTGCCTTTTCATGGCTCCTAAAATAATTTATTCCAACAAAAGCACCATGCTCTGCGAATTTTATTGCTATTGCCCTTCCTATACCTCTGCTTGCCCCAGTTACCAAAGCTTTTTTACCCTCTAGCATTTCACTGCAATCTCTTGTATAATTTCACGACTGCCTCAACTGCCTGCTTTGCCCTGTCTATTCTTTCTTCTGCCTGCAACCTGCTCATGCCTGGCCCTGTTATTCCAAAGCCGAGAGGCTTATCATATTGAATGGCTAGATCAATTAATTTTCTGGCAGCATGCTGCATGACAACTTCGTCATGCTCTGTCTCACCTTCAATTACAGCTCCTAATGCAACAACTCCATCAATGTTCATATCCTGCATGAGTTTTTTGGCAGCAATAGGCATATCCAGCACGCCTGGAACCTTTATAATTTTCTCCACTCTAGCTCCTAAAAATTCAGCATGTTCTTTTGCTCTTTCCAGCATCATCATGGTTATATCATAATTGAATTCAGATACAACAATACCAATCCTAATTTTGTTTTCACTCATTCTATGAACCCCAACAATGAATGGAAAAATTGGTTAAAATAGCAATATATTAGGGAGATCTAACATGTGGTATGGTATTTATTGTAACAAAAATTCCTATGATAGCCAGATGGTGCATTATCATGACAACTATAAATTTTTCTATTCATATTATCATTATTGATTACGATAATGTATGGCGAAGTTAGAGGTGCAACGTTTTGGTTAGGGCATTGGACATAGTAAGGATAAGATTTTTGAGGGGCCCAAATATATATCACCCGAGAAAGAAGGTTGTGAAGGTAATCGTAGAGCCATATGGGGAGTATGGGGCAAAAATAACCACAGATTTTCCAT
>JAPDJQ010000038.1 GCA_029259015.1 Thermoplasmatota archaeon
ACTCAATAGAAAATGATGAAGTTTGTTAAAAATTAGTCGACAAAGCATTATAAAATTAGAATTAATCGTGAGGGTTAGAAATACGTTGATTTTGGCTTTCAATCCTATTTTAGTCTGATTAAATCTGACTTGTTGTTTTTTGATAACTTTCTCCCTTCGTTTCTTTCAATCCTATTTTAGTCTGATTAAATCCTGTTAAAGTGCACACAACTCATGAAATCCTTAAACTTTTGAAGTGATAGTTTTTCCTTTTTTAAAATCTGCTGATATGCTACCCCTATAGCTTTATTTTTCTTAATTTCACGGCGTCATCTTTCACGACTACAAATTTCTCTTTTAAATCAACAGATTGTAGAATTTTCTCCAGTAATTGAAATCTTTTTACCGGATCGGTTGTTGAAGTTCTTAGGAGTATCACTCCTCTCGAAGGTCTCCTCAATCTGAAAACAAGTTCACCAAAATCCTTGTCATCTGTGATTAGAATTCTATCCTCTTCTTCCGCTTTTTTGAGAATATCTTCATCTGTTGCAGAAGGTTTCCAGTCACCGACAAAAATTACATCATACCCAGCATTCTTTAACAGAATTGCAAGTCTTTTACCTGTGCACTCATCTACAAGAAACCTCAAAGTCAAACTCTATCCACCAATGGTATTATTTCTTCTCCAGAAACGACTTTTGCAGCATATTCCAAAGCTGCTTTAACATCTTCCTCTTTCAAATTTGGATACTCCTCAAGTATCTCTTTTATACTCATCCCCTCAGCCAATCTTTTAATGATAGCATCTACTGGAATTCTTGTTCCCTTGATGACAGGCTTTCCAACCATGACTTTTGGGTTTACTACTATTCTACCTTCTTTCTCCATGGTTTTAAGTTTCTTCTTGTTACTATTATACTTTTTTCCCGAGTATATACCAAATAAATCTCTTTTTTAAAATCATTGCTAATCTCTAGCGACATAGGACGGCATTCAAAAAAGAAATATAAAACTCTAAAGCTATAAGGAAATTTTGAATCCGGTCTGCTGGCAAAGAAACTCATAATGTCTAGATAATAAATTCAGAAATGATGGACAAAAAAGGTGGTGAATGTTAAGCTGCCCAAAAAAGTGAAGTTCACTATAAAGAAAAATAAACTTTCAATCCTATTTTAGTCTGATTAAATCCCAATTGACCACACTGGTATGGTCGATCCCGATAGTACTTTCAATCCTATTTTAGTCTGATTAAATCAATCTGTTGCTGAGTGATAGAAAGATTTAACTTACGGAAACCAAATTGAAGTGGGATACATCTGCGATAAAAGCTGAAAATAAAGATATTGAGCTTAAGCAACTTTCCAAGTTAAGTACTTAGTTTTTGTAACAGAATTTTCAATTCCTAATTAATATTTGACTTTCTCAAAGATCGTGATCTACCTCCTGTCTGTACTTCTCATCTTTATCCTCATCAACAAGTTTCTTTATTCTTTCCCTTTCTGTATTTCTTTCTCTTCTTTCAACCCACATAACCGCTACGAAAAGAGTCATTATTATCGTGAAAAACCAATATATGATTACCGGCAGTATACCAAATACAAAATCCTTCCAATCCATTAACCTACACCTCTTTTCTTGTTTCTCCTTCTTTTAATCTGGAAATAGATTTCCCCAAGAAGTATTCCAAAAATTAATGCTATAATTATTGACCACAAGCCTGCTATAAACCAGAAACTTGCCCAAAACATGAATTGACTGAAATCCATTAAACAAATCTCTATCAATTATTATTTAACTTTTTTGTATTTTCACTAAAGGAGTGTTAAATCTAAATATCTTAAAGGAAATATAACTTAATGAACTCTTCATTTAACCAACTGGTAAGAAAAAATTCAAAGATAAGAAGATTTTCAAAAGAAACAAAAAAGATATTAAGCTTAAGATATTAACGATATTAACGGGTTATTATACTTTTTCGGGCCTTCTTTGAGAAAAGTATTTATACTGCATAGAAGTAATTATCCAAGGAAATATATGAGCTTTTGTTTTATATATTTCTTGAAAAAAATTAGGAGGTAAGTAAATGAACATATATGTTGGAAATCTACCATACCATGTCAAAGAAGACGAACTGAGAAAAATTTTTGAGAATTACGGAGAAGTGAACTCCATAAACGTAATCAAAGATAGATTTTCAGGGAAATCAAAAGGATTTGCATTTGTTGAAATGGCTGATGAAGTGGAAGCAAAAACGGCGATTGAGGCAATTGATGGTACACATCTCAATGGCAGAGAAATTAAAATAAATGTTGCTAGACCAAGAAACGATAAAAGGCGATATTAACTCATTAATGGTAACAAATCTGCTGTTACAACAACAAACCATTAAAGTAAGTACGTAGTGGAATATGTAAAATGGCAAAAACACCAATCATCATTTTTGAGGTAATTGCTATTTTATTAGCAGCAACACTCGCATAGCAGCTGACACATCTACAGTGCCACTTATTACACCCAAACCAAATTATCTTTAGCAACTTCTTATGTCCATGAAACGTTAAATCTATTTTTAACTTATTTTTTATTGTTAAATAGTAAAAACAGCAAAACAAAAGGCCTTCGGTTTTAGCTTTTGATTTATTTTGTGGTTAAGTTTCATGTTACGTGTAGGTTGTAACCATGCCCATTTTGCATACCTAAAACTTTTATGTCCAGCCATTGTTGGAATTCAAATGAAAGTCGTAGCCACTGGAACATTTGATATACTCCATCCAGGACACATAAGATTCCTAAAAGAGGCTAAAGCATTGGGAGATGAGCTAATAGTTATTGTTGCAAGGGAAAAAAATGTAAAGCACAAGCCTAAACCAATAATTCCAGAAGAGCAGA
>JAPDJQ010000093.1 GCA_029259015.1 Thermoplasmatota archaeon
GAGTGGTTTCTTCCTCTTCCTTCTTCCCTTAAGGTAATTCTTTCGCCAGCTGTCGAGGATTGAGTAGGCCGTTTTTATGATCGAATCAACGTAATGCTTCGCAAAAGGCCAGTTTTGGAGAAGTTTATCCCTCAAACTCTTCTTGAACTCTTTGGACTGCGGGAGGGTTGGAATTAACCGGATTGTCTCGTAATGCTTGTACTTTTTGTTCCCAATAGAATAACGGTGTTTAACCTTCTTCCCCTTCCATGTTATTTTCTCCCAAATCTCGTCAATCGCCCGCTGGAGGAGTTTCTGATACTCGATGAGGAGGTCTTGGACGTTCCACTCATGATTCATCCTGTATGTGAGGACAATTTTCACTCGGCCTCGACCTCCTCAATAAGTTTTTTCACGCCCTCCTTGAGTTTCTTGTATTTATGCGAACGCATTCCGTAGAGTTTTCCTGCAAAGTGGCTGATTATTGTTATTAAATCCTCGACGAGTTCTTCTCTTGGTGTTTTGCCCTTCTCGTGGAGGACGATTATTTCAGCCCCGTATTGCCGGAAGAAGAATTCGAGGGTTTTGAAGCCAAAATGGGTCAGCCTGTCCGGATAAGTGATGATAACTTTCGAGACTTCTCCTTTTGCCACGAGTTCGAGGAGTTTCCGGTAATTCTTCCTGTTTTCATTGAGTCCTGAACCAACGTCCTTGAGGATTTCGACTTCCAAACCCTTTTCTCTTGCGTACTGTTGGATTGCTTGGACTTGTCTTTCCAGGTCGTCTTTTTGGGTGTGGCTGGAGATTCTTGCGTAACCTATGATTAAGCCTTCTTCTGGTTTTATTCCGAGGAGACGTTTTATCTCGCTCTCGGGAATTCTCCTTCGCCCACCGGGTGTTCGGATGACTCTGATTTTTCCTTCCCTGTCCCATTTTTGGATTGTTTTGGGGTGGACTCCGAGTATTTCACTCGCCTGCTTAACCGTGTAAAGTTTCTCCCTCACTACCATACACTCACAATTAATCACGAAAGTATTTAAACGTTACGCTTTAAATTAACAGTTCCTCAAGGCAAGTGCAAAGTAAGGGGCGTCATCTTTATCAATCTTACCCACAATTTTCAAGGCCTCCCCCATCTTATCGATATAAACTTCTTTTGGAACAATCTTCACATTTCCAAGCAGGAGATTTAAGATAATATTAAATTCTTCTTCGTTGATTTTAGCTTTTTTCATGATTTCTGCTTTATGCTCCTCGAGCTCATCTAAAAGATACGCTGGCGAATAAAAACTTATGAAGGGAAAAAGGAGAACTTTCCGGGTTATAGAATCTCTTTTGAATGCTGAAATTACCACGTTAGCGTCGACGACAACTTTCATATTTCATGCCTCTCTGCGATCCCCTTTTTAATCTTTTTAGCCAGTTCACTAACATCCTCGTCTGTAAGTTCCGAATTCTCCAAGAGGCTGTCCAAAAGCTCAAGCTTCTTCGCATACTCCCACATTGCCCGTCTCGCAATTTCACTCCACTTAATCTCCCTGTGCTTTTTCATTATCTCATACAGATCATCAGGAACTGAAATAGTCATGTTTGGCATTCCAACCACCATGTAAATTATGTGGATACACAGAATTTAAATGTTTCTATACTCAAAATGAACCATTTTGCTTTCATTTTTCTCAATGGATGCGAAGCTGCGAATGACAAAAATTATACATTAATACTCAAATGAGTACAATTATTCATCTTCGTAGCTTTGCAACTGAGCTCTAGTCTTGATACGTTCCGGCAGGACAAAGTTCACGCGATCCAAAAAGCTCGTCTCCGGGCCTGTTGTCACTATAACAAGTCCCTATCCGATAAACCCCTTCGTATTTCCTGAACCCTCTTGACATCATATTTTTCTTGTTCTTATATAACGAGAACGGGACGTTCTCATCAAGGAGATATTGCGTCAATAATTTCCACCTTTGCAAGTTTTGAGGCAAATTTAATAGCATCAAGAACGTCTTCCTTAGTTAATTCTGGATACTCCTTAAGGATATCCTCAATGGTAAGTCCCACTCCAAGAAGCTCCAAGATCAAGTACACAGGTACCCTTGTTCCCTTGATTACAGGCTTACCACCCAAAACTCCAATTCTACTTTCTACTCTCTTCATAATCCCACCCACTTACACCTTACGTGCTGAGGCTATTTAAATACTGCATCATAACCCAGTATTGAAACCTGCCCTCCCTCTCGCTTTTTCTATGAGTTCTTGAATCATCTGCTTTGCATTAAAACGCTTTAATATTATTGTTTCACTGTCAATTTCTGTTATTAGAAACTCCTCCCTTTTCTGATCCTAAGTTTTCTCCTAATTTCCTTTGGAAGTAAAATTCTACCTTTCTCATCAACCTTTGTGATTCCCGCTTCTCTCACCAATACAACTTTTGACAAATAATATAAGGTTTCTCAAGCCGGTTCTGTTAACTTATTATTGGTGAGATGAAAAAATACGCTCATCTAGGTATTTTGGCTGATGTTAGTTCTGAGAGTCACCACTTAGGAAAAAACTTAAAGCCCTTCACTCCAATAAGTAGATGAGCCAAATTTTCTTGAAGGTGGATTGTTTGAGTAAAGTTGTCACTATAAGGGTTCCAGAGTGGGTTGATGAGAAAAAGCTTAGAGAGATTATAAGCAAGGCATTAGTCGAATAAAAGTGAAGACACTAGCAAAATGGTACGCAAGGGAAAAAGGCAAAAACTCGAGGATTACACGGTTTCTTTAGGGCCCAAATCCCACGCCAACAATTATCAAACAAAAGCCACGTCAGTAGATTATAACTTTTTTAACCCCCTCAAGCTTTGAGACCTCATTCA
>JAPDJQ010000108.1 GCA_029259015.1 Thermoplasmatota archaeon
TGTGTTCCACTCAGCGATTTTTTTATTGTCGAATAAATACCCATCATCTATCAGCTGATTAAGAGACAATCTTAATATCTGCCAAAAATATTCACTTATGTCACTGTAAATGTGAGTATCAAAATATGGAGGGTCAACATTTATCAAATCTAATTTTTCGGTTATGTAAGATGTTAATTTCCTTGCGTCTCCATGAACCACGGAAATGTTATTGCCTAAACCCTCTAATCTCTTGCATATCTCATTTAACACGGGTACAATTCCGCCTTGGGTTTTGATTGATACATCTGGCTCAAAAATCCACCTTATGTTCCTTCGAGGGACTATTGCTTCACAATAAGCCTCTCCGTATGATACTTTTCTATTCCTTGCATATTGTCCGAGTGTATCTCTTATTGTTCCTTTTTTCCATGTTGTTAGAATGGAATTGTAATCTATGACTCGACTTATTCCCAAGGAGAGATACACCATCGATGCTTTACCGATATCATCAGCAGAATCTATTGCATTTATACGTTCATCAAGATATTTTACAAGACATGCGATTGAAAGCAGTTGACGGGGATTAAATAGCTGATACCAATATCTGATACCATGCTTTTTAACTGGATCGAAAACTTCGTTTTCTTTTGGGATCTCTCCCATTGGTAAGTACATTTTAATTTCCGCAAATGAATCTGAAAACTGCTTACAGGCCTCTAAGAAGGCTTTAAAATCCTTATCATCAGCTACTTTATACCCGTATTTTGTTTGTCTGATTAACAAAATGTGAGTGTGCAAAATTTCGTCTTCGTTAATCTTTCCTTTGGTAAGGTCTTCTAAAACCTTATTGTGTTTCTCTGTCCAGATTCTGTAAGCTTCATGCTTTTTCATTGCATGACCACAGTAAGGACAAACAATCTCTCCTCTTTTAATATGGTATAACTCGGTTTTGAATTTGGAAATGTATGGGGTAAAGCGTTTATCTTCATTATTAAAATTAAAACCCAGATAATAGTTTCTCGCAATTTCTGGATTATGTACTATTGGAATGTGCCCACAACATTTAGGACATTCAATTCCCCTAGCAAATATATATCCTTCGGAATCTTCTGGGTAAAATTCTCCAAGATTTTTTTCGATATGGTGAATTAATTTCTTTGCCTCCTCTCTCACTCTATTTGCAAGTTCCATACCATATCTGGCGGGATATTCTATAGTAGTTTTTAGAATAATATATGCCACCGGATTATAGTCAACCGTCACAGTTTTGAATCCTAATCTTAGGCTTTCAAAGGGGATTGAGCCCCCACCAGCCATTGGGTCACAAACAACTATTTCATCTAATTTCATTCCTTCTTTTTTTAACAAGTTCGCTATTATGTCTCTTTTAGGATCAGTGTATAAAAGAAGTGGAGGATATCTATTTTGAATATAAGCTTCTTTTTTCATGTTCCATCCAAGAACATCCATAAACAAATCTCGGTCAACATCATCAGGAAGAATTGATGCTAGTGTTGTAGCTCTCGCCGCAGAGCAGGGCCTTCGAGCAAACCAAGGGTGCAAATTTCTTATTTTAGGATCGAAAAAATCTCTTCCAATATTTCCGGATATTCCAAGTTCTCTTGCATGTTTTATATATGCGGGTGCAGACTTATATGCCATTTCAATTCCGGCATCTCTACTTATTTCTTTTACCGGAAACCACTCTTCAATTAGTTTTCTACCCATTTAATCACTCCTTTTTCGGAATTCTGCAAATTTTTTGTCTATTTCTTCTCTTAACTCATTTCCTGCTTCCTGAAAAACATCCAATAGTTCATCATATATGTCGTCGTTAGCAACAAAGTTCCAAAATTCTTCTCCAACCAAAATCTCTCCTCTATCCAAATCATATAAACCCTTTAAAGTCCATCGCTGATAAGGTTGGGGATGGTAAGGATTGTAAGGAATCGCAAGTCTTGTAAACACCTTGACGTTTTTATCTTGACTTAATCTCAGCGCCGTCCATCTCAAAAGTTTTAGTTTTAATGCCGAAAACTCTTTCATGTTGGGCTTTGCACTTGTTATGTCAAAATAATTTTCTTCGTCTCCAATCTTAACAAATAGATCAACTCTCGAATCGGGATCTTTTCTGGACTCTCCTGCCTTGATACTATTTCTTATAAGTTTAATTTCCTCCAGTTTATCTACTTGCCTTGTGCCTGCTCTCAACTCGTAGTGGATAGTTTGAATCAATTTCTCAGTCTCGGAGTCTATACTTCCTAAGAGATCATATTGTCTCTCAGCTTTAAATCCTGCACTTTTAGCAAGAATGACAGCAACTTGTTCCCATATAGAAATTCCAAATGTAGTGTTCATTGATTGAATAAATGAAAACATGGCGTATCTGTCTCTCCCCAACAATCTGTAGTGGAATGGCATGTAGTTTGTTTCTGGCTTATATTCTCGTAGCTTACTTCTCACAATATTTGTCAAAAGATTACGTATTTCTTCACGGGTTCTTCTTTTTAAGCCCATGTTTCATTGCCCCCACATTTTATCTAATTCATCAACAACCAAATCCACCAGATTTTCATCTCTCGAATTCTCATCTCAAAAGAATATAAATCCTTGTCGTTTCAAGATACGTTTTCGCTCAATCCCTAAACAACCGGCAATATTACCCGAAAGCTTTATTTTGAAAATAAGTTGATATGTGCTATCTTCATTCGAAAAAAGCTTAAGGTTGTTGAAGTTAAGGAAAGCTGAATGCTTGCCGAGTTATCCTACGAAAGGGGAACGGTCGTTATTAAAGGAGACGTCCACGTTCCCCA
>JAPDJQ010000074.1 GCA_029259015.1 Thermoplasmatota archaeon
CTGTGGCTTACCCATTCATATTCATTTGCTATTTCTTTGCCCAGTAGTTCCTCTGCTTCTTTTTCGTTAACTGGAACATGGGTGCCAGTTGCAAAAATTATTTTTATCTCTCCCTTTAATTTTTCAAGAATATATGGCAGCAGTTTTTTTGTTGGGCATGGTCTCGTTTTGTCATCAACAACTATTGCAATCTTCCCTTTTAACTTTTCAAGTTTTTTTGCATTTACTGGATTCTCTATGGCTTTTTTTATAATTTCTTCTTCATTTCCTGCTTTCTTTTCCTTTGCTTCTGCAACTTTTAACAAATTTTTTTCTGGAATGTCTATTACTATATTTTTTCTGCCATAAGGGAAAGAAACTTCCATGGGTATAAAAGCAGAGGATATAAAAAATGTTTTCATATGTAAGCTTTCATTGCTTCTATGATTTCCCTGCTATTCTTTGCATTTTTGTAATCTTCCAGGGGCATTTTATTCAATTCCAGGAAATGCTCTCCCCACTTGAACTTATTCAACAACTCTCTAGCATGACCTTCCTCGCCCAGTATATAAAGGGCTGCAGCCATTGCTTCCACTGTACTCAATTTGAAAGGTTTCCCATAATTTGTTGGATTTGCAGCCACCAAATAAGGCAAAGCCCTTTCCTTCATTCTATGCTTGAATCTGTGAAAAAAATCGTCCGCCTTTTTCCATGAGCAATCTATAGCAACAATGTTTTTTGTATCAGAATCTTCTATCGAGATAGCTTTTTCTGAAAAGGGGCTAAGCAAAATCGCTTTTTTTGGCAGCATTTTTGCATTTTTAACAATTTTAACCATCCCGAATTTTGCAAGTTTTTTTGCTGTGCATTTTTTTGCATTATCCTCTTCTAAATCATAGACATATAGAGCATATGAAATTGTTTTTTTCATTCCAGATTTTTAATCAATATTCCTTTATTAATTCTGCGGAATGTGAAAATTTAAGAAGTTTTTTCTAGGGCTTTTCAATTTACCACTGATTAAATGAGAAGAATGATATTTGCACTGCTGGTTGGCTTCCTTGTATCTGGAATTGTTTTTAGTGTTCAGGAACACGATGCAAAAAATGTTGATGTTATTCCAGTTAAATTAAAAGGATTGGGCTACATCAGAGAGGATATTCCTCTCACAGCAACTGTGTCAATGCTTGGAGTGCCTCCTCCCTCCTGGGACTGGAGAAATGTAAATGGTACTGACTACATGACACCTGTTAAGGATCAGGGACAATGTGGAAGTTGTGTTGCCTTTGCAACACTAGGGGCATTTGAGGCGGTAATTAAAATTAAAGAGGGAATAACAACCGATTTATCAGAGGCTCACCTCTTTTTCTGTGGAGGGGGTGAATGTGATGTTGGATGGTATATTCCTCCGGCTCTAGATTACTTAAAAATTAATGGTACTCCAGATGAAGATTGTTTTCCTTATGATGGGGCCTATTACGGAACAGATTTATCATGTGGAGACACCTGCGACGACTGGCAGCAGAGAGCATGGAAAATAAATGACTGGGGATACATCACTGGAACCACGAATATTAAAAGCTATCTGATAGAATATGGTCCTTTGGTTGTAACATATACAGTTTATACAGATTTTGATGATTACTGGGCAAATCCAGATGCATGGCCTGACCAAGTTTATTATCATTATTATGGAACTGAAAGAGGTGGACATGCTGTGGTTCTGGTTGGATATGATGATGAGGGACAATATTGGATTTGTAAAAACAGCTGGGGGACAGATGGAGGGTTAAATGGCTATTTCAAAATAAAATATGGAGAGCCAGCTGGAAGCGACGATTTGATAGATGATGTAGCATATTACCTCTATTATCAGCCAGCAGGCGTAAACAATCCACCAGTGGCAGATTTTGATTATTCACCCTCCTTCCCAACAACATCGGATACAATTCAATTCACCGATCTCTCTTATGATGTCGATGGAACAATTGTTTCATGGTACTGGGATTTTGGAGATGGAGCAACAAGCACTCAGCAAAATCCACAACATAGATATGCGGATGATGGAGTGTATAGGGTAACTTTAACAGTAACTGACAATGATGGCGCAAGCAATTCAACATACAAATTTATTACCGTAGCAAATACCCCACCAGTAGCAAATTTTGATTATTTACCTTCTTCTCCAACCACACATGATATCATACAATTTACGGACTTATCTTATGATTCAGACGGAAGCATAGTAAACTGGACATGGGACTTTGGAGATGGAAACATTTCATATGAACAGAATCCACAGCATCAGTATGCTGATAATGGAATATACAATGTAACATTAACAGTAAAAGATGATGATGGAGCGAGAAGCAGCGTAATCAAACAAATAACTGTTGCAAATATTCCTCCTGTAGCAAATTTCACATGGCAGCCAGCCCAGCCAACTGATATTGAAAATGTTACTTTCAATGCAACTTTGAGCTACGATATGGATGGTTTCATCGTAAATTACACATGGAATTTTGGAGATGGAAACATTGCATATGGAATGATTGTTGAGCATGGCTTTGAAGATGACGGAATATACAATGTCACTCTAACTGTGACAGACAATGATGGAGCAACGGATAGTATAGTTAAGCAAATAACAGTAGCAAATGTTTTTCCTATAGCAAACTTCAGTTATGAGCCCAAAAATCCAACTACACAGGATATTATATATTTCAATTCCACATCATATGATTTGGATGGTTTCATAGTCAACTACACTTGGGATTTTGGAGACGGAAATGTA
>JAPDJQ010000015.1 GCA_029259015.1 Thermoplasmatota archaeon
TTTATCATAACAAATGTTCTTTCCATCATGTTTTTCTATAATATTTAGTCCATCTGACTTTCTTTGGGTCTCTTTTTAATTTTAGCATATTCTTCCTGCATTTGCCTGAGCAAAAATAATAGATTGTGCCATCTTTTTTAACATACATCATGCCTGTGCCTGGCTCGATTTCATTCCCGCAAAAGGTGCATTTCTTTGCCATTATTTCACGCTCAGCCTTTTAGCTTCTCTTTCTGCTTCGCGGAGCATTAAAATATCTCCTTTTTTGACGGGGCCCATAACGTTGCGGGTTATAACCCTATTCTTATCTTTGCCTTCCAAAATCTTAACTCTAACCTGAATTACCTCTCCACACATGCCTGTTCTGCCTATTATTTCTACAACCTCTGCAGGTATACCTTCCTCTACCATCTCATCCCTTTATTTCCTGAACCTTTTTAACTATTTCCTCTATCAAACCTTTAGCTTCCCCTTCTTCAACTATAGCCACAGAGGCAGCAGCCACTTCCAAGCCGGCAGCTCTTCCAAGTTCTTCTTTTGAAGGGACATAAGCATATGTAACTCCCTTCTCGTCACATAAATAAGGCATATGAGCAAGTATTTCTTCTGGAGAAACATCTGTTGCCATAACAACAAGTTTTGCCTCTCCTCTTTCAACTGCTTTAGTTGTTTCGTTGGTTCCCTTCTTTACCTTGCCAGTATCTCTTGCTTTCTCTACTGCCTCATATACCTTCTTCACCAGTTCCTCGGGCATTTCAAATCTTACATACATTGGCATTTATATCGCCTCCTATCATAGGCAAAATTGGAATATAGTAGTCATATATAAGCATGGTGGTCACATCCTAATTGATGGATTGATGATGGGGATGGTGAGTTTTATTCATTCCTTGCTCAGCTTCCATAATGCATCTCCTATGCGATGCAGATTTTCCACTGCCTTTCCTTTTTTTGCTTTTATCATTTCTTCGCCATCCATTAAAGCTTTTCCAACTGCCAGTGGCAAGCCACGTTCATCTCTCACCCATACTATGTCTTCTTTCTTTACTTTTTCATCTGCATCAACAATGCCAGGAGCCATAACATCTGCACCATTCAGAATGAATTTTATTGCTCCGTCATCAACTGTGACAAATCTTTTTGTTGCCCTGAATTGCTTTAATCCCTCCACATTCAGAAATGGCTCATCTTCAATAAAAAATCCATACAACTTTCCATTAATAAAAATTAACTTTTTATCATTGTAATCTGCCGTCTCCACATCGCCCTCTATCTCACATCCAAGCATCTCATTTAATTTTTCCAGTATATCCTTTGCTTCCTTTTTTCTTAGTGCATGCCTGTTCTTGAGCATATAATAGTAAAATCTTCATTGTACAAAAAGATTGAGGAAATAAAAATGAATGAATGGAATGGTTGGGCTTGTTGCAACAACCCTTTTAAAAGATGTAAATTTACGTAACAAAGATTCTTCTATCTGTAGAGCACGAATTTTTTATTCATTTTCGTTTGCTAGATTTTAAAAATCCTTAATATTTCTCAAATTTCGTAGCAGTAAGGTTTTAATAATGGTTGGCATTAAAGCATTTGATTCATTGGAGGTGATATCATTGTCATTGGATCCTTCAGCAGCAAAATATTTGATTAAGGCTAAAATAAAGGTGGATGGAGTAGTTGATAGGAGTGATGTTATAGGAGCGATTTTTGGACAGACAGAAGGTTTAATGGGCGACGAGCTCGATTTGAGAGATCTGCAAAAATCAGCCAGAATAGGAAGAATTGAAGTTGAATTGAAACAGACTCAAGGAAAAAGCGAGGGAGAGCTCACTTTAACTTCTGCACTGGAAAAAGTAGAAACTGCCATAGTAGCTGCAGCTATTGAAAGTGTTGACAGAATAGGCCCATGCAAGGCTGAAATTAAAGTCGAAAAGGTAGAGGACATAAGAATCTCAAAGAGGAAAAAGCTTGTTGAAAGAGCAAAGCAGATCTTGCAGGAAATGATCAAGCAAAGCAAGGAGGAAATGCCTGATTTGGCAGAAGAAATAAAGCAGTCGGTACAGGTTGAAGAAATTGTATATTATGGACCTGAAAGGCTGCCAGCAGGGCCGAACATTGAAAAAAGTGATGCAATAATAATTGTAGAAGGAAGGAATGATGTTGTTAATCTGCTGAGACATGGGATAAAAAATGCTATAGCTGTAGAAGGCACAAGCATTCCAAAAACAATCATAGATTTGTGCAATGAAAAAATAGCAACTGCATTTGTTGACGGAGACAGAGGCGGCGAATTGGTGCTAAGAGAGTTATTGCAAGTGGCAGATATTGACTTTGTTGCAAGAGCTCCGCCTACAAGAGAAGTGGAGGAGCTTTCTTATAAGCTCATAATGAAAGCTTTGAAGAATAAGGTGCCAGCCGATCAATACATGGAAAATGCAGGAATAAAGAAGGAGAAAAAAAAAGCAGAGGGTGAATACGGATTATACAAGGAAATATTTGAGGAAGTTAAAGGCAATCACACTGCTGTATTTTTAAATGATAAGGGAGAGGAAATAAAAAGAGTTGAAACAGAAAAGCTTATTGAAGAAATTGCAAAGGAGAAGCCAGCAATAATAATATTTGATGGCATTGTGACTCAGCGTCTCATAGACAATGCATATGAAAATAAAGTTAAGAAGATTATAGCCACTGCTTTGGGGGAAGTAACAAAAATACCAAAATCATTAAAAATAA
>JAPDJQ010000080.1 GCA_029259015.1 Thermoplasmatota archaeon
AGTTAAAGTTGAAGGCGAGGGTTGTTGTAATTATCGATGATTTAGCCGAGATATACGACTCTTCATTGCTAACCTTCGTTGATTGGTTGAGGAAAAGTGGTGCGAGTGTTTTGTTGGTTAGAAGAGTAAACCTTGAAAAGGAGTTTTTGGAGTTTTCAAGGGAAATGGAAGAGTTTAAGGCGAGGTTTGTGAACGAATTACTCACAGGTAGCAGGGAAATTCATTTTTTAAAAGAAAAACAGATTTTTCCAATTTTAATACCGGATTTTGAGACTTTTAGAGAAATTATGAAGGCACACAACGTCAAAGATGGCATAGAAAAGCTTTACGAGATTTCTGGGGGGTTGCCAACGCTGGCAATCTTAATGCATCAGATGGGAGTAAGTTATGAGGATGTTGAGAAGGCGAGAAGAGAGTATCATTCGATAGATCGCATCAAGGAGAGAGACGATCCTGTCGAAATGGCGAAATCAACTCTTAACACAATTATCAGCGGTGCAAGAGTTGTTTACGAGAAAATGACAAGAGAAAATTTCGCATTCGTGGCTTTGTTTGTCCAAAATGTCGCTTATGAGGAGTTAAAAAAATTTTGCGAGAGAGAAGAGATAAGGGAGATTGCAAAAGACAACGGATACAAACTATTTCCAAATCTTGACAGATTCAGATGGATTGCTGAGACATATGAAGAAGAATTTAAAGGAAGGAAGAGGAAATTCTATTTATTGAGCGAGAACTGGAGGCACATGCGTTTGTTCTTAGATGTTCTTTGCAATAGAGATGAATACATTAAAAATGAAGTTAGGATTGTTAGAGAAGTCTTGCTCGACATAATGACCAAAGAAGCTGAGAAGGCTGGAGGAACTACGGAAAGAATGAGATTGTATGCTCTTGAACACGTAGAGTGGCTCAAAAGTAACGGAGTTCACAAGCTCAAAGAGGCTTTGGATTGGGGTAGAGAGGCATTATCATATATGCCAGCAAGGGGTTTTAAATTCGTAGAAATCGTTGAAGATTTGTGGAATAAAGTTAAACACGACGATGAAATAACACTATACGCATCCGATTACGCCTTTCAATTAGTTGAATTTGGAAAAGGAATGACATCAACATCTGATGCTGAATCGTATCTTGCATTTGTTGAGCTTGCCGAAAAACTCATGGAAGATCAAACTGATGATGATGTGGTTTTATGTTATAGAGCGGAAACGTACTCATCCATCGCTTCTGGATTGTATTGGTTCGGTTTGAAATATGACAAGTATTTTTTGAAAAAAGCGGAGGAAATGATAAAGAAAATCAAGAGCAAATCGATGTTAAACGTTGCCAGCTTAAATTTACACCTTTACAAAGCTGTAATTAAAGAAAAGCCGATTGAAAACCTTGAAAAGGCTAAAGATTGCTTGAAAGAAATTGAAAAAGAAGGATTGAGTGAAGAAATGAAGAGGTATCTCAAACCGTTCGTAGGAGAACCCGAAAAGAAGTTTAAAGATCAGCTCAAGACATGGTATGAAACGATTTACTTCAAATTGGGCAAATGCATACATGGATGAAGATGAGCTTGATGAGGCTAAGAGGAATTTTGAAAAAGCCCTCGATTACTCTAAAAGAGTTAAAGATAAACTTACGTGCAAAAGTCGTTTGGGTAGAATTAGCGTTATAGAGGATTACAAATTCAAGTGGAACGTTAAGGGAAAAGAATTCACGTTCAAAGATTTGTGGAAGACTTGCAAGGAGAATTTAATAGAACTTACACCCGAAAACATTGCTTGCAGATGTGCAGAATACTTGATTTCTGAAATCGTAAGCGGAGAAAAAATTGAGGAAGAAGAATTGAAATACGTTAAGCTACGTCCAGATACTTTCTCTCTGTTAAACGGAATCGCATGTCTATTCAGATTAATTGATAAACGTGAGGCTGTGAAAGAGCTAAAAAATCTTGAACTGAGAGAATTTAAGTTAAAGATCGCCCCCGCAAATGCGGAAGGGAATTATTACAAAGCTTTAGCACTCGAAGAAATCAAGAGTTACGTGGAAGAGCTTTACAATTTTTCAATAGATACATCAAAGAGGGATTACGAGATCAGAAAGAGGATCGAAATTGGTAAATTGCAGGTCTGGCAGATAACGTTCAATAGCTGGCAAGCACTTGCAAGAATTATCATGTTCTACATCGCCAAAGACTTGGAATATGCAAAAAAATTGGCTGAACAAGAAAGTTCAGAATATTCTAAACTTCCGAACAAACTCTTCAAGAAACTCGCAAAATCAATCGAAAGGGAGATGAAGGGCGATGATGCCAAAGAGGACGTTAAAAAAGCCTTTGTAAAGCTGTTTTACTATCATGTCTAAATGCTAAGGGTTATATTGTTTGATCACAACATTCAATGAATGCTATGGGTTGAAAAATATAGACCAAAGACAATCAAGGAAGTTGTTGGGGAAAAAAATGTTGTTGAAAAAGTTATTGCCTGGGCTAAAGGCTGGAATCCCAACAAAAAACCTTTGCTTTTAGCTGGCCCTCCAGGAACTGGAAAGACTTCTTTAGCATTGGCCTTGGCAAATACCCTTGGCTGGGAAGTCGTTGAGTTAAATGCGAGCGATCAAAGAAATTGGCAAATAATACAGAAAATCGTTGGTGAAGGTGCATTCAATGAAACAATAAGCG
>JAPDJQ010000119.1 GCA_029259015.1 Thermoplasmatota archaeon
TGGCAGATATTGTTATGACTATTGAACCTGCTAAAAATATGGTTAAAACAGGATATTTATAATTGAAACCAAAAATTGGGAAAAATATTACGCCAACCGCCTCACCCAAAGCAGTTCTTATACGGGGGTCAAATATGATTAGCATAGATATCATTAAGAGTAGAAAGAAACCCATTGACGATTGCTGTTTAGCCATTTATATCCTCCCTATATGTGTCACTATTTTATATACATTTGGGAAATATTTAACCATAATTTATACTTGATTTAAATAGTTATCTATGCCAGAGAAATTTTACAAGTCCCAATTATTTCAAATAGTGTGCGAAAACTTTATATATTATAAGGGCTTTATTGCCACAAAGTTTAAAAATTTTGGGGATGAAAATGGCGAAGAAAAGAGCTGAAGTTGAGGAAATTGAGAAATGTCCTGAGTGCGGATCTACGCACATCGTTCAGGACTATGAGAGAGGAGAGTTAGTTTGTGAAGATTGCGGGCTGGTAATAGATGATGCATACATTGATCAGGGACCAGAGTGGAGAGCTTTCGATCCAGAGCAGAGAGAAAAGAGAGCCAGAACCGGTGCTCCATTAGATTATACAGCAGCAGATAAAGGGCTTAGCACGGTAATAGGGTGGAAGAACAAGGACAGCTACGGCAAGTCAATACCAACAAGAAATAGAGCACAGTTATACAGGCTGAGGAAATGGCAGCGCAGAATCAGAGTAGGAGGTGCATCAGAAAGAAATCTCGCATCCGCTCTATCAGAATTGGACAGAATTTCCTCAAACATGGGTCTGCCAAGAAATGTTAGAGAAGCGGCTGCAATGGTTTATAGGAGGGCAGTAGAAAAGAATCTAATCAGAGGAAGAAGCATCGAAGGTGTAACGGCAGCGGCAGTATATGCAGCATGCCGCCAGTGCGGTGTGCCACGCACCCTTGATGAAGTTGCAATGTCTGCAAAGGTAGATAGAAAGGAAATAGGAAGAACATACCGCTTCCTAGCAAGAGAACTCACCCTCAAATTAATGCCTACATCGCCACAGGACTATGTCGAGCGCTTCTGTAGTGAGCTGGGGCTGAGTGAGGACACAAAAACAAAGGCTTTGGAAATATTGAGGCAAGCTGAGGAAAAGGAGCTTACATCTGGAAGAGGACCAACAGGCGTAGCAGCTGCAGCAATTTACATTGCATCAATACTTTGCGGAGAGAGAAGAACACAGCGTGAGGTTGCGGATGTTGCAGGAGTTACAGAAGTTACAATAAGAAATAGGTATAAGGAGCTTGCAGAAGAACTTGATTTGGATGTTGTGCTGTAATGACAAGATGGTATTCTGAAAAGAAAAAGGATTATTATTATAAGGAAGCAAAGAAACACGGTTATAGGGCTAGGTCTGCATTCAAACTTCTTCAGATTCAGCAGAGATATAGAGTGTTAAGAAGAGGGGATGTGGTCATAGATTTGGGAGCCTCCCCTGGAGGATGGAGTCAGATTGCGGCAAAATATGCAAGCATTGTTATAGCAGTTGACTTGCAACCAATGCAACCGCTTGACAAGGTCATTTTCGTAAAAGGAGACATTACAAAAGATGAAACGATAGAAAAGATTCGCCAGCATATCAGCGAGGCAGATGCTGTTATAAGTGATGCCTCTCCTAACATCTCTGGCAAATATACTATGGATCAAGCGAGGAGTGTGTGGCTCTGTCAGAATGCTCTAAAAATTGCAAAGGAATTTTTGAAAGATGGTGGCAACTTTGTATGCAAGATTTTTGAAGGAGAGGACTATCCAGAATTTTTGCAGGAGGTAAAAAAGCATTTCAGAATGGTTAAAGCGCATGCTCCAAAGGCAAGTAGAAAGCAGAGCTCAGAAATTTATATAGTTGCTAAAGGATTCAAAAAACATGGTGAAATGTGAGTTCTGCCTGAATTTTGATGGAATAAAATGCATAGAGCCGAGAGGAGTAAAATATGGGGTGCCAGTAAAAGACTCATTCGAAGAAATTGATTGTCCATATTATCTCGAAAAAGGAGTTGCAGGTCTAATGGGTATGGGTTATTTCAGATAATAACATGAAAGAATAAAAAGTGGAAGAGAGATATTCATCCGCTTGCATAGATAACACCGATTGGATATGTTTTGTATGTATTGCCATTATATTCAATAGTAGCTATCCACTAAAAGATAGCTCGAAAGTGCCTCCCATCTTTCATATAAAATCGTGCTTAATAAAGTTTTATATAAGCATGCATAAATTCTTCTTCGCTAAGTCTTTTATAAACAAAGATAATATAGTTTTTGGGGATAAGATGAAAAAGATACTGACACTGGTATTGAGTTGTGTATTATTAACAGGAGGGCTTGCTTCAATCGCTATAGGGAACAAAGAAACATCAAAAAGTATCACCGTACATTTTGCATCACCAAAGTTTATCGAAAGCGAGGGCGAGTACACAAGAGTTATTCTTGATAATAACGGGGAAGAGCTGTATATAATGAGCCCCGGCAAACCAATGCTTCCCAGGGTGCTGAAAGTGATTGAGTTGCCTTTTGGAGTCAGAAATG
>JAPDJQ010000050.1 GCA_029259015.1 Thermoplasmatota archaeon
GAAGGAATGTCTCTACTCTTGAAGTGAAACTTCTCATGAAAGAAGCTATAAGAGGTAATCTTAAGCCGTTGATAGAATATGCTATGAGGACCTACGAACAAGATAAAAAAGCGTTATTTAAGGCTCTTGAAACAGATTACAACCTCATATTTTGGTATACTCCATTTCTTGATGAACTTTCGCATTTTTTAATAGGGAGAAAACTTAGACTCATGAATGTTTACTTTGATTTGAATAAATTGGTTAAACAAGTATCTGATAAACTACATGGAAGTGACATTCTTTATGTAATCTCTGATCATGGAATGCAACCTCTTCCGGGAGATCCAAGAGGAGGGGATCACTCAAATCATGGATTTTTCAGTAGTAACACGGGAGAGATTATAATGAAACCTCAAGAGCTCTTCAGAATTGTAGTTGAGAAAGCGAGTAAATGAAAGTAAGCAAAAACAATATACTTTGGTTGATGTCTTTCAGAATCTTGAGAAATGAATAAAAAGGAGACAAAAAGAATATTGTCGAGGGATTTTATTCTATTCAGGCCAGATTATAGCTATATAAGCGTTCTTTCTATCATTGGAATGTATTTCAAAACTCTAAACGGTAATTGGCTCTTTAACCACAACCACAAAGTAGTTTTTGGGGGTACATTTTGCCACCAAAACCCTCTTTTTATGCTAATAATTCCCTTTAGGTCCCATTTTTTGAGAAAGTATTCTCTTGATTTTTTGTATCTTTCCTTGCTGAGTCTAAATTTCTTGTAAGTTTTACTACCCCCCGGATAATGCTCAAAAAAAACTGTTGGGGTCGCTGCAAATTTCCATTTCCCTAGTTGCTTATGGCCCCAATAAAAGTCCAAATGTTCAAAGTTTATTATATAATTTTCGTCCCAGCAATAGTCCTTTATTGTTCTTCTTCTGAAAAGTGCAGAATTTGGTATAAAGTCAAAATAAACGTATGGGATTCCTTCTTCGGTTATGTTAATTTTGATATTGTCTGGGTCATGTCTTATCAAGAACCTGTCCTTACAATCCAAGTTGTGAGCACCACATTTGGGCTTTCCATACTCTATCCAACATCCACTGACTCCTCCAAGAAGTTTATCTCTCTCAAGAATATCTTTTAGAAAAGAAACATTATTGGGAACTTTCATATCATCATCAATTATTAGCAAATACTTGGTTTTAGTGTGTTTGACAATTTCTTTACGACCATAACCTAGTCCTGCATCATAAGGTAATTTTAGGACTTTTAGAGGCAAATATTGCCTCATCTTTTCATAAATTTCTTCTTTTATTGGGTCTTCTGGGCCATCATCTGCTACAATGACTTCTTTTACTCCCAGACCAATTAAAGAGTTTAGTGTCATCTCAAGTCTTTTGGTTCTATAAAAAGTTTTCAGTCCCACTGTAACGTCTTCAAGATCTCGCATAAATTTCCCTCCAAACATTTATTACTTAAATTTTGTTAATTTTTGGGGTTCCATTTTCTTAGAGCGCTATAATCTGGTTCTGGGTCTTCAGTATAAAAATCTAATCCGAACCAGTGTACCACTTTTAATATGTTTTTAACCTGGCGTTCAGACAGCTTCTTTTTCCATTTTAATAGCTGTCTAGGAGTTCCTAAATACGATTTATCGTATGTTGTTTTGCTGGGTCGTTTGAATTTTTCATATGCTTTTTCTGGAACTTCTTCGTTTATGTACTCGAAGATTTTCTCGATTTCATTATCAAAGTCCGTTACTAATTTCTCGTACACGATAGTGTACCAAGCATCTGGATACTCACTCAAGTAGGATAGGGGGATATAATTGTCTAAACTCCAAATAGCTGCAAGAACTTCTTCTTGGCTTTCAATTGTACGGAGTTTTTTCATAAGCCATTCATCTTCTCTTATCTGAGGGATTTGGGATGCTTCTTGTAAGACAATGTCTTTTTTAAGAGGGATGTTTTTTGGAGTGAAGTATCCTCTAATTCCAGTTTCCAACTGGGAT
Organism: Thermoplasmatota archaeon; assembly: GCA_029259015.1. Lineage (GTDB taxonomy): Archaea > Thermoplasmatota > E2 > UBA202 > JdFR-43 > JdFR-43. The sequence goes on from JAPDJQ010000050.1 coordinate 1,994, forward strand.
GATATTACTGCACAGGGGTGTCTGATCAGAAAATATGTTCCTCTGACTTGGAAATTATTAACAATCCAGGGAAGGAGTCGATTAGCTCGTATAAACTTAACTATAACTTTTGTTGCAGTAAAACGACGATAAATTTCAGCAGGAGTTATTCGATATTTTGGACTCGGGACCTGACCAGTGAGGACTTTTTGGAGGTAATTCTTTAGCTCTTTATGTTCTTTGTGGGGAGGTAGGTATGGCCGTGGGGGCAAATTCAAGAGCTTAACCCAAGGATACCATTCTCTATGAAAGGGCTCAAAGATGGATTTATATCCAGAAAGCGTTTCAAGAATCTCCATTAGCCAAGTTGTACCTCCTCGTGGAACCCCAGAGAGAATTATTGTATCTTCAAGTTTTGGCTTTTTTTGAAGTTTTAACATCAACAAGTCGATAATTTTGAATATAGTCTTCTCATTCATTTTGACCTCCTCGCTA
>JAPDJQ010000057.1 GCA_029259015.1 Thermoplasmatota archaeon
TAAGAGATACCATAAAATTCATAAACACTTTATGAAATTTTTATAATCAAGGGCCCGTGGCTTAGCATGGATAGAGCGACGGCCTTCTAAGCCGTAGATCGCGGGTTCAAATCCCGCCGGGTCCGCTAATTCTTCTTTTATCGTGTTTTTACTAAAACCAAATATTCTTAGCTTTAGCTCTAAAAATGTGGATAGATCAATTCTCATTTCTTTAGCTTTGTTTATTACATCTTTATCCACCTATTGTGTTAATTAGTTTTGTTACTTCTAAGCTTAGGCATAATTTAATTTATATATAGAGATAAAAATAAGGCTCTCTATGCTTTAGGCTGAAATTAGTCTAGCTCTTCCATAATTTCTTACATAATAGCTTTTCTTTAGGGAATAAATTATATTAACTTGGCTTATAAAAATTCTGTTAGTCTTTATACTCTTTTTGGATCTCTTTTTATAGTTTTTAGGGTTATATTCATATAATCTGGTGGGATTGGTAGAGGTGGTGGATTGGTGAGGGCTCAGAACCTCTCGTTAGACAAATAGTTTTAGAAGCTTTAGGCCTTTATAGTCAATCCCATCACGAAAACAGTCATACCAAATCCAAGGTTCCCAGATATGCCTATGACAGAGATTCCTATGGCAATGGCGTATAACAGTGTGGTTCACTCACGCTCACCCAAACCCTTGCTGGCTCGCACCCACAAACGGTAGACGAAATTGTTTTTAGCTAAATATCAATAGAGAAAAATAGGAGGGATATATAGATGAAGAAAGTGGTTATAATTTATGACTCAAGTAATCCTAAGAAAAGAAGGACTTGTTTTTGGGAGAAGTTAAAGAGTCGCTTTGATCCTAACGAGTTTAGTTTTCACTTTCTTAGTATTTCAGAACTCCTTGTTTCTGGAAAAAATCCGGCAACAGAACTCTTCAATAAAAGTAAGACCGATGCCATAATAATTAATTGGGATTCTATCAACACAGATCCTGTCTATGGATCTGATAGGGCTCACGATTTCTTTCATCATTACATCCCCGATATGGATCGTTGGGTGAGACAAGGAGGGGTGATAATAGTCGAGGCGCAATGTGCAAGTAGTAGATTAGTTCAAAGTGCTTATGAGCCTTTTACCTACGACGTGTCTGAGATGAAGCAAAAGTACCCAGTTATAGTATATCGAAAGGAGGGTGTAGGAAACGAAGTATATAAAAATAACAGAGAAAAAGACCATCCTCTTTTAAAAGGTATCCCTGACATTTTGAATTTAGAAAAAGCAAAACTGTATTTGGAGGGTTGGTTTCCAGAAGAGTATATTAATGGCTTACCTAGCTTAATAGATTACCAGGCATTCAAGAAGAGACTTTTTGCAGGATGGTTTACTTTCTATAAAAATTGGGAGCCTCTCTTGTTCGCTGATAAAAAACGACGGCGTCCTACTTTGTTATGTAGATTTGTGAGGGGGGATGGCGTTGTTGGGGCTTATGTGCTGACAACGATGTATCTTGCTTCATCTGAACTAACTGATCTTGTTAAAAACGCTCTCAACCTATCTACAACAGGCCTTCAGTATTTAGAAAGTTTAAAAACAAAGCAAAGGAGGAAAACAATATTAGCAACAGTATTTTGGATCATAGCGATGATTATTGGTACTATCACATATTTCAAAGGGTTTCCAACTATACTTACTACAATAAGTTCAATTCTTACTGGAGCTGTCGGAAGTGTAATAGCTGACTATATAATTAAAACTACAGCGAAGAAACCAGAAGAAAAGAGATAAAAGACATTTTACTTCGGGAAATTTCACCTAACACAGGTTTTACGGCTCCTTTCACTTCACCACATCTAAAGGATTATTTAAAAGTTGCGGAGGTAAAACACTTAAAGCAAGTGTTAACTGATGGGACAGGAAGGTTATTATATCAGAAGAAAAATATGAAATGCATCACTTACACATGCTTCAAGACTTTAAAAAGAGGTTTGTTATTTCTTCAATTCTAACAGTTCCGATCTTGATACTTTCTCCAGCGATTCAAAGTTTTTTGGGATTCAAATTTGAATTTACTGGATCTATTTACATCTTATTCCTTCTTTCATCATTTGTTTACTTCTACGGCGGTTACCCATTTCTTAAAGGAATTTTCGATGAGTTAAAGAAGAAAAACCTGGGAATGATGACGCTGATTGCTGTAGCAATTAGCGTCGCATACTTTTATAGCTCAGCAGTTGTTTTTGGGTTAAAGGGCAAGTTCTTTTTCTGGGAGCTTGCAACACTTATAGACATCATGCTCCTTGGCTATTACATCGAGATGCGATCTGTTTTTGGGGCATCGAAAGCTTTAGAGGAGCTCGTCAAGATTATGCCGTCTCAAGTCCACCTAATAAGGAATGGTGAAGTTGTTGAGGTTAGCGTAACAACACTTAAAGTTGGGGACAAGGTGTTGGTT
>JAPDJQ010000053.1 GCA_029259015.1 Thermoplasmatota archaeon
AACCAATTTTGGGCAAATTTTTTATGCCCGAAACAACTATCAATCCTGAATGTGAAATGTGTTTCACCTTCCCGAGCTTTCGCAGATTTTCCACAAGTATATAAGTTTTTCGAAAGGCTATATATACTTTTCGTATAACTCATATTTAAGTGTTGTGGTGTTTTTACTTGCTGTGCAGTTTCCTATATTTCCCGCAATCAAACCACATTCATACATAACTAAAGATATTTCAGAAAGTAACTTTCTCAGAGATGCTTGATGAGATCTTTAATTCATTCGGATTAAGGTTCATAATTTTTAAATTTAGTCTTGTAGTAAAAGTTTTATGCCTGATTTCTCCAAATTTAGTGAAAAACTGTCCCAATACATAGAACAAGTCAAACTTCACCATACGGAAGCTTCGAAAGCGTTTCTTTTTCTTGAATTCATCAGAAAAGTTTTTCCGGATATAGAAATAGATAAAATCCCTTATCTCGAAAAATATCTAAAAACAGAAGAAAATGATAAAGATTCAACAATAGTCATAAGAGGAAGAGCTGATGCAGTTTTTGGCAATCTTATTTTGGAATTTAAGAGTGAACTAAGTGAGAAAAACTTAGAAAAAGCTAAGGAGGAGTTAAGTAAATACTGTTACATAATATGGAAAAATGAAGGCAAAAAGCCGAAATATTTCCTCATAGCAACAGACGGTGTTAATTTTATTGTGTTTATACCAACCTTAAGATCTAAAGAACTCTCACTTGAGAATATCAAGCTTGAAGAGTCAGATAAAATTGATATTTCAATGGCGAAGCCAGAACATGTTTATCTATGGTTGGACAAGTATTTACTCTACTCTGAGTCTATAACACCCACAACGGAATCGTTTATAAGAGACTTCGGTTTGGATTCTCCAATTTATAAACGGTGCTACAAACTGATGGAGGAAGGATGGAATGAAGCAAGGAAAAAGTCAGAAGTGAAATTCCTTTATGAAGAATGGTCGAAATACCTTGAAATTGTCTATGGTTCTAAAGTTGAAAGTGAGAGCCTGTTTTTGAGGCACACTTATTTGAGTACTTTAGCTAAATTGATGGCATCAATGCACTATCTGGGAGGAAGAATTCCGGGTTCAGATGAGGAGTTCTTTGAGATAATCACTGGAAAATATTTTTCGAGATGGGGTATTCACCTGTTTGAGGAAGATTTTTTTAGCTGGATTGTCAGAGTTCCTGATATTGGATTAGAATTGATGAGAATCATCATCGAGAGGCTATCAAAGTATGATTTCAGTAGTTTAAGCGAAGACGTGTTGAAGGGACTGTACCAACAACTTGTTGACCCTGAAGAGCGGCATGATTTGGGTGAATATTATACGCCTGACTGGCTTGCAGAGTACATAGTTAGAGATGTTTTAGACGAGAATAAATCTGTTTTAGACCCTGCATGTGGCTCTGGAACATTTTTGGTGAAAGTAATACATTTCAAAAGGGAGTTACTGAAGGATAAAGAACCTTCAGAGGTATTGGAGCATATATTAAACAGCATTGTCGGAATGGACATCCATCCTCTTGCTGTAATAATTAGCAGAGTGAACTATCTGCTATCTCTTGGGGAGCTTATACATCATCGTACTGAGAAAATCTCTGAGATTTACATCCCGGTATATCTATCAAATTCAATATTTCCACCAGAATTCAGACAGGTTACATCTGGAGCGTATTCATATGTTTTTGAGGCAGATGGAAGGGCTTTTACAATTCCTGCATCACTTGCAGAAAGTTATCACGAGTTCGATGTAGTTGTTGATGTTGTAAAAGAGGTTGCCAATGAAAGAAGTGATGACATCGAATTACTCGAAAGAAAGTTGAAAAGTATGGGAATAACCTTCGTAAAGGAAGATATGGAGCTAATTTTCAATGTCGTTCAAACTATGGGAGAATTCATCAAAGAAGGACGAGATACGATTTGGGCTTTTATTTTGAAGAACATCTATAAGCCAATATTCTTAGAAGTTAGGAAGTTTGACTGTATTGTAGGAAATCCTCCATGGTTATCTTACAGATATATTAGTAGCGTAAAATATCAGAGTGACGTGAAAAAGCTTATTGCAGAGACTTACATGTTGCTTCCCAAGGAAAAAGTGGAATTGATAACTCAAATGGAACTGGCGACCCTTTTCTTTTTGAGGGTTTCAGATCTCTATTTGGGGGATGAAGGTATAATAGAATTCGTAATGCCAAGGAGCATATTTTCAGCAGACCAACATGACAATTTTAGGAAAGGGCTTTACAGGATGGAGAATATAAATAACAAGCTCGGTATAGTCAAAATAATAGATTTAGAAAGAGTATCTCCATTATTCAATGCCCCTTCGTGTGTGATTAAAGGAAGGAAAGGGGCTGATACGGAATATCCGATAG
>JAPDJQ010000067.1 GCA_029259015.1 Thermoplasmatota archaeon
CATATAATCCATGCATGTACTCTAAATTTTCCATTTGCTTTGTTCAACAACTCGCTGATTAAGCTGAATGTATAGTAGCCAGTAACATCCTTAACTAGCAAATAAACATCTGAAAAGTTATGCTCCACCATTTCATAAACAAAGTTGTCCACGCCAGTTTCATATAAAGTTGAGCCCCATACCCATATTCCTTTGCTCTCTACATATTCTTTTACGAAAATATTCCCTGTTATTAATGGAACAGTAAATAATAAAAAAATCATTGTAGCCAGCAACTTTTTCATATTAATAAAAAGCAAGAACAAGAAAAATTTTACTATCCAAAAATCTATTTATCCCATCCATATATTTTCTTGTGCCCCATAATAGAAGCAAAGAAGAACTTGAACACTTCATAAGGAAGCTTGAGCAGCAGGCTTTGGAAACAGCTGAGGAAAGGCACCCCATATACATAAAAGCTGGCCTTAAAGACGCAAAGCTTGTTTTGGATGTGGGATGTGGAAACGGAGCTGTAACTAGAGACATATGCAATCATACAAATGGCACTGTAATTGCAATAGATGACTCAGAGGATATGATAAGGATAGCAAAGAAAATGCTCGTTGGCGTAAGAAATGTGCATCTTTACATGGGCGATGCCCATTCCTTGCCATTTAAAGATGAAACATTTGATATAGCCATATGTAACCTTTTACTCATGTGGGTTAAAGAGCCGCAACAGGTTGTTAATGAAATGGCAAGAGTTGTTAAGAAAGGGGGCAGAGTTGTTGCCAGTTTAGAACCAGATTTCGGCGGAAAAATACACTGGCCCCCTTATCCGGAAGTAGATGAGATTTTTGCTGGCAAAGCAATAAGAGATAGAGGGGGAGATCCATATATTGGCAGAAAACTCAGAATGCTTTTTGTAAGGGCTGGCTTGAAAACAGAAGTAGGCTTAGGAAATTTGAGAATATGGAGTTGCGAAGAAGATAAAGAATCATATATGAGAGCTCGCGAATTTTACTGGAATGTTTTGAAAAGAGAAGGGCTTAGTGAGGAAGAAATAAAAAAATGGGAAGAGCATTATTTAAAATCGATAGAAGAAGGCATAGAATTCAATTTTTTCCCGCAGTTTTATGCAATAGGTATTAAGGAATAAGTCACATAGACACAAATTTTTAAAGATTCTAGTTATTTTTTTCTATAAATAAATGGATAAGAAAAAGAAGCAATAGGGAAATGCTTATTCCTAAGAATCTACTTTTCTCAATCTGCTTCATGATAAAATATATGGCTGTAAATATAAAGGCAAATAAGAAGAGAATTCTACTCAAGATGCTGTAATTCGTTTCTCCTCCTCTGGTACATTTTGATTATTTTTAGGAAATCTCTTTTTCGAAAACTTGGCCAGTATACATCATAGAAACAAAGCAACGAATTTGCAGATTGCCATAACAAAAAATTTGATAATCTTTCTTCTCCTGAGGTTCTTATTAGTATGTCTGGGTCAGGCAATCCGTGTGTATAAAGATGAGAAGATATGGTGGATTCATCTATTTTTTCTGGCTTTAATTTTCCTGCCTTCACTTTTTCCATAATTTTTTTCGTTGCTTCCGTTATTTCATCCCTTCCTCCATAAGCCACAGCGATATTGAAAATATAATTTGAATAGCTATCAGTTGCCTTCATGACTTCCTCCGCCTTCTTCCTGACTTTTTCTGGCAGAAAATCAAGATTGCCAATAATTCTAACTCTTATTCCATATTTGTGTATTCTTTCATCTCTAAGCAATTCATCAAATTTTTTAAAGAATAAGTCCATAAGTTCTGTAACTTCTTCTCTTGCCCTTCTAAAATTTTCCACGGAAAAAGCATAGACCGTAAGCACCTTTATATCCAATTCTCTGCATATTTCCAGAATCTCTTCCACTCTATCGGCACCTCTTTTATGTCCTTCACAGATATCCATTTTCATTTCCTTTGCAAATCTCCTGTTTCCGTCCATAATTATTGCAACATGTTTGGGAAGAGGATGCCTTTTAATTTCTTTTAAAAGTTCTTTCTCTCTAAATTCTTCTATTTTTTTTACCAATAGCCTGAAAAATTTGCTCGAAAAAATATTTTTTGTGATATTGCTGAAGAGCATGAAATCTATTATCTTTCTTTCAAAACGAATCCACTTCTTTTTTAATTCCTTCTTCATCATTCCAGCACCCCTTTTTTCCTCCCCTGCCACTCAATAATTTTTACAAATAAGGCATAAAATGGTTTTAGGAAAATGCATCTTTTTCTTTCCTGAAAATATTCATTGGCTATTATTTTCGTCCATTTTATGTCATGCTGCAAACATTTTATGAGCAACTCGCGATGCAGTTCATTCATTTCAT
>JAPDJQ010000040.1 GCA_029259015.1 Thermoplasmatota archaeon
AGATATTTTAGCGTTATTATTGCCTTGCTAATTGTTAGCAAATGTTAAATTGGGTTATGAGAGGGTATGCTGTTGATAATGCAGGAAATGAAGAAGAAATGCACTATCAGAAGCATTATGTGATATCAGACTGAAAAGAGTGGGCCCGCCGAGATTTGAACTCGGGTTACCAGCACCCCAAGCTGGAAGGATACCAAGCTACCCCACGGGCCCCTCTGAGAAAATAGAATAGAAGTAAATAAAAAGCTTTTTGTCAGTTTATCTAATCTGAACCATCAACTTTTCCTCTGCTTTTTCAGATAAAGCAACCTTTTTCAGAAATGAATAAAGAGTTTCCTTTGTTGTATATTTTGCAACAAACCCTGCCTCTTTTTTTGCTTTCTCTCCGCTTGCCACCCAGCGATACTTTATAAAATCAAGCACATCAGGAGGCACTTCTGTAAGGTGGAGATTCCATAATAAACTTAATGTCGGATAAAGAATAAAACCTGGCAACCTAACAGCTTTTTTACCAGCTTCTTCAATAATTTCCTTCCATTTCATTGTGCCTTTGCCGACAATATTGAATACACCAGGTATATCATTCATTAAAAAGATTTCATATGCTCTTGCTACATCATCTTCATGAATAAATTGAATATCGGGATTTTTTCCATCAACCAGAGGCAAGAAGGGCCAGTCCAGAAGGCGAGAATAAAAATGATTAACAGTTGGTCCTAAAACTAAGCAGGGGCGGAGAATGGCGAGTAAAATATCAGGATTTTCCTCCTTGAACTTATTTGATAACTTCTCGATTTCGATTTTATCTTTATTATAATAATATCTTCTGTGCCCCCGTAGTGGACTTTCCTCTGTTAGATATTCAGGATTGTCAGGCCATGCGCCATATACCATTGTGCTACTCGTCATAATAATCTTTTTTGCTCCAACATACTTTGCTGCTTCCAGCACATTTTTTGCGCCGTTAACATTAATGTTGTGCATTTCCTTTTCATCATGAATAGGATTTAAAACAAATGCCAGATGAATGATTGCATCCACATCATATTTTTTAAAGAGATTTTTTAGCTGTGCATTTCTAACATCCATTTGATAATAATCCAGTTTTTTGAAGGAATGATTAAATTGTCTTCTAGATATTCCAACAATTTTTTCACATTCTTCGTTTTTTTCAAGCCTTTCTATGATTTTTCTGCCAAAATAGCCTGCTGCTCCTGTTATTGCAACTCGCATTTAAAATAAAGCAGGCAAAATTTATAAATTCTATTTAAAGAAAAGTTTAGATGTTTTAAAAATTTTGAAAACTAGCGGTTCTCGCAGTTAAATAAATGCCAGCAAGCACAATACCTCCTCCTGTTATTGTATAGATGGATGGCACCTGCTGAATCCATGGCAATAAAAAAGCCAGTAAAGAGGAGCCTACTGGCTCAGCGAGCAAGCCAACAGAAGCAACATGAGCAGGGACGTATTTGAGAGCCCAATTATAAAAAGTGTGGCCAAATATTCCAGAAACCAAAGCCATCAGAAGTATTATTTCATAATCTCTATGGCTTATTAAAAGTGGTGAATTAAAAAGCAGACACAATAAAAATAAAACAATTGCTGCAACACCATAAACAATAAAGGCATAACTTATTGTGGAAACTTTCTGCCTCATTCTTCTCCCGCCCAATATATAAATGCCGGCAGCAATTCCTCCTAAAATTGCCAGTACATTTCCATATAAAGTGCCAGGTTGCAGTCCATAATTCCCTCCGACTAGAATAACCACGCCTGTTATGGATAGTGTGATGCCAACTATGCTTAAGTAAGATATTTTCTCCTTAAATAGAAAATGAGACAGAGGAGCAACCATAACAGGATGTGCTGTAACTAATATAACCGAGCTGGCAACAGATGTTTTTGTTAGTGAGGTAATCCAGAGGGCGAAATGCAATGCAAGTATAATACCTATGCCAAACATTATTAGTGCAGTAGAAGAAGATAAATTGAGTATTTCATATCTTATTTTTTTGTGAAACAATGCAAATGGGAGGAGAAGGAGGGTAGTGAAAAAGAGACGATAAAACGCTATGGAAAGAGGAGGCGCCTGGCATGATACAATGAATATTGCCGCAAATGAAACAGATACGACAGCAATGAAAAGTGCAACATATGGCTTTTTCATTAAAGTTAATGCAGAAATATGCTTTTGATTTTTCCGTTTTTATAATTGTATCAGATGTTTTTCAAAATCAGCAACAACATATTTTTTACCCTTCTGGATTATTTTGTGCCCTTCTTTTTCCAAAAG
>JAPDJQ010000087.1 GCA_029259015.1 Thermoplasmatota archaeon
CTACAACATCGACTCGATAAAGGCAAAGCTTAGTGAGAGAGCTGAGTTTGAGGTTGTTTCCTTGGAGCAAAGGGATGTTTACAAGTTGCTTGAAAACTTGGGTATTGAGGATGAAAAGGTGAAGGAAAAGATTGTTAAAAAATCTGGTGGAGTGTTTTTCTACGCAATACTTCTTGCGGAACTGTATGAGGAAAAGGGAAAAGAGGGAATTGTAGACCTTGAAAAGGCATTGGATTCGAGAATCTGGAAGTACATCGATGAGATTTCGAAAAGGCTTGGCATCGATGCGGGAGACGTGAAAAAATTTTACAAATAATTTCGCTAATCATGCCAGTAGGTGAGGATGATTTAGATAAGATTGGTAGGGAGAAGAGGGAAAAGATTGAAAGTTTGATGGAGGATGCTGCAAGCTTTAAAGGCTTACTGACTCTGGAAGATTTGAAGCTCAAAATATTTCCCGATCCAATTACCGACTATTTGAGATTTGAATGGTTTAAAGATAGGAATTTTGATTCCAATGCCGTTATGAATGATTCGCTTTTCAACAAATTTTTGAAACACATGCCTTTTAGACTTTCAGCAAACCTCTGGGGGATTGTAGGCGTTGTTGCAAGCAAATATTATGCTGGAAAGGGTAAGGAGGCAGAGATGTTGGCTTCAAAACACATAGAATTGATGAACAGCATTTTTGAAAAGTTAAATCAAGAGGACTTTGATGTTGGGAATGCAGTTGAATACTTTTCTGCAATGGTCTTTTTCACTGGAAATCTAAGAAGGGTTATCAAGCTTGAAGCATCGCTGAAGAAGTGGAACGATGTTTTCAAGAAGAACAAAAACGGAGATGTTGCTGTAGAATTTGCTAAGGCTTTGTACAATTCAGCTACAATTTATGGCGAGAATAATAAGCTAAAAGAAATGCAGAAATGCGTTGATAGGCTTGAAAAATTGGTTAAAGAAGTTAAAGAAGATGAGAGATTGATTGATAAGGTTGGAGATGTTGTTGTAGAATTTGCTAAGGCTTTAAACAATGCCACTGCTGGTTATGCCAAGAATAATAAGCCAAAAGAAATGCAGGAATGCGTTGATAAGATTGAAGAATTGTACAAAGATTATCCAGCATTTGTTGCTGAATTGTTTACAAGGGCAACGTTGTTGCTTTCAAAGACTGCAATAAATTCAAAATCAGCTGAGATGTTAATAAAAGCGTGGAAGTACATTTACATATACAAATCACTGGAAATATACAAAACAGGGAAATATGAAAACTTTATCAAAGGAGTTGAAAGAGATGTGGAAATGAGTCTTACATCCAAAATTAATGACAATCCAGAAGTTGTAGATAAAATTATTAAAATGCTTGGCGATGATGCAATCGTTATACTAAACGAGATGTTCGATAAAGTAAACGATAAGGCAAGAAAGAAAATTATTGAAGTGATGAAAGAATTGTTAAGATGATTTTTGCACGATCTTAACAATAATCATTAACTTTTAAAATTTGAATTGTAGTAGCCTTGTTGAAAACTTGCTGGAATACGTTACCGATAAGGCCGTAAGTTTGGTTGCTAAGCTTTTGAGATGGAGAATGGAGAAATTTTAATGTAAGTTATAGAATTTTAGGACTACAAATAAAAGATATAAATTATAAAAAGCTACTCTTAATTTCTAGGCTTTAAATCATGTATTCACTAATGATGTAATCTTTATAACGGAAACACTACTGGATTGCAATTGCCAATCGGTTTTGCTTTCTTGATTGACTCGAGCAAAAAAAGTCTCGCTAAACGGCATGAATCTTCCAAACTATTGCCCTTAGCCAAATAGCAAGTTAAAGCCGTTGAATAAACGCAGCCAGTTCCATGAATTTCGAAGGCTGAAAATTCAGCTTCGACTGTGTAAACCTTTGACTCATTAAGATCACAAACAACATCCTTACCGTCTAAACTTCCGCCAGTTATAATTGTAGAGCAGTTAAAACTCTTAGAAAGCTTTTTAGCAGCATTTTTGGCATCTTCTAAACATCTTATATTCTGATTTGCCATTAAAGCTGCTTCACTTGCATTTGGCGTAATGTAATCACAGGCTTTGGCTATTACTTTGTAAACTTCAACATCTGAGAATTCATAACCGACTGATGCTTTTATAATTGGATCTAAAACTTTTGGAACTTCTAATTCCTTAATTTTGTCTGCAATTAGTTTGGCAGCCTCAACATCGCAAACTAAGCCAATTTTTATTCCAGCAATGTTTAAATCATCAAAAACGGCTGAAAGT
>JAPDJQ010000043.1 GCA_029259015.1 Thermoplasmatota archaeon
AAGGTGTCCTTATATATCGATGGAGGAGCATAGAACCGAATAAAGGGAGTTTTAGAGAGTTCAATGATAAGAGGATATTGCCCTTTTTTAATATAGTTGATTGCTTGGGATATAACAGTATTAGCATCAACTATAACAGAAAGCTCTAATTTACCTTCGATCCCTACTAACCTTGTGAGATTTTGCTCTACAAATTTTTTTATCCACTCTAACAGTTCCCGCGGAAGTTCTGACACAAAGTCGTTAAAGACAGTTTTTAATTCTGGAGGTTCATAGATTTCTTCAAGAGGAAAACCTTCCCTGTCCAAACAAAGATCTTCACTCAATTTTTATCACCACCTAATACCCCAACTCCCTCAAATACCTTCCAATCTCCCCATCAACCTTAGCAAGCTCTTCATTAATCTTCTTCAGCTCCTTCCACTCGGTTTTAACATCAATCTCCTCCTCTTCCTCTATTGGGAAGACGTAAAGTGTAACATTCAGGTTAAAGTCGTTCTCCTTTATCTCGTCCAAGCTTACAACCCTAGAGAAACCATCGCCATCCTTGAACTCATTGTAAGCCGTCACAATCTTCTCTATGTTCTTCTCTTCCAAGCGGTTTAACTTCCTAATCTCTGGGTGCTTCTCATACTCAAGCGAGGCATTTATGAAAAGTATCTTTCCTTTTCTCTCTTTGGGCTTATCCTTGTTAAAGACCATTATCGCCCCCGGTGCTCCAGTGTTGTAGAACAGTTTTTCAGGCAATAAAATAACGCACTCAAGCAAATCATCTTTAACAATTCTTGACCTTATTCTCTTCTCAGCTCCTCCTCTAAACAGTGCACCGTTATCAATTACTATTCCAATCCTACCATCATCCTTAGCACTTGCGAGCATGTGCTGGATCCAAGCCCAATCTGCGGAGTTGTTTGGTGGATAGCCATACTTAAAGCGCTCCTCTTTAAATTCTGCTTTCTTCAAAGTTCCTTCTCCATACCCATCCTGATTCCATGGAGGGTTGGCAATAACAACGTCAAAATGCTTTAACTTCTCCCCCTCTTTGAAAATCGGCCTTAGGAGAGTATCTCCAACCACTAATTTGGCATCTTTAATTCCGTGGATCATCATGTTCATCTCGGCCAGAGCATAAGTGGTCGGGTTAACTTCTTGGCCGTAAAGAAATAGTTTCTTGGCCTCACTTTCCCCAAACTTTTCTTTCACATGGAGATAGCTGCCAATAAGCATGCCACCGGAACCTAAAGCGGGATCATAAACTTCTTCACCTGGCCTTGGATCAAGGATTTCAACTAGAAGTTTGATGACTTCTCTTGGAGTGTATACTTCTCCCTCTTTGGCCTTCTGTGGAGCAAAATACCTTAGAATCCACTCATAGGCATCACCCAAAACGTCTGGAGAAGCGTTCTTCAAATCAAGGCCGCTGAAAAGTTCAAAGAGCTGCTTAAGAATCTCTGCATTATCTCTATGAAGGAGAAACTCCATGAAATCAAACCTGTCAACCACACCACGCAAGTTTGGATTAAGCTCAGCCAGCTTTTTAAGGGCATCGGAAAGGGTTTGAGGGAGCTTTTCTATGTCCTTTTCACGAAGAGTTCTCCAGAGGTATTCCGGAGGATACTTTATTGTGTAAGCACTTTCGTCTTTCAGTGCTATTTTCTTAGCTTCTTCCTTGCTTAAGCCTTCATTAATTAGAGTTTCTACATACCTTTCAAACTCTTTTTCCCATTCATCGCTTAGCCTTTTTAAGAAGAGCAATAGAAGGAGATATTTGTAATCGACACGAGTCCTTATTAAATCCGCTCCTTTTTTCAGAACTCTCTCGATTTCTTCTCTTGTGACAGTTTTATATTCTTTAACTTTAACATATTCTGTTAACTTCTTTTCCACAGTTATCACCTAGGTAATAGTTTCCCAGAGAGAATATTGAAACAAGAAAATATAAAATTTATTTAGTTTAGAGTGGTTAGACTATTGATTTGCTATGGTATTTTTAAAAGGTTATTTATCTCATACTCATCTCCTTCTTTACCTTGTACTATCATCAATATCAGCAGTCTATAAATCTCTTAGTAAGATGATCGGCTAATTTTGAGGGAATAGTATGAACTGTTTCATTGCCTTAACTGTTCCATTCCCTAAAATTTCTCATTTGTATTTTTTGAGACTTAAGTCTTATGATTAGGAGCTCTTCTTAATCATTGTGAAAATAAGTTTTTTCTTTTAAACTGCTAGAAATTTTTGTCCCTTTCTGATGTCTTCTA
>JAPDJQ010000100.1 GCA_029259015.1 Thermoplasmatota archaeon
TGAAGGATACTCTTGTGAAGGACTTTCGGAAGCTTAATGTTAAATCCGGTCGCATAGTGTTGAGGATGAAGCATATGCGTAAATTCTTCTCTCAACAATCAGATAGATTGGGAATGCCCACTGCTGCTAAGAAGCTTCTGATGGGTCACTCATTAAATCAAGATGTTGATTTGCAACATTACGACTTCCAAGATGAAGAAGAGCTAAAGAAAATCTACGATCGCTACTGGAAAGATTTCCGTATTCTTGATTGTTTTGATTTACGCTCATCCCTTCAAGGGATGAGAGGAGGTTGAGATCATGCCGGCGGAGGTAGTTAGGAAAGATTCGGAACAAGTTGTTGAAAAAGTTGTTGATGGGAAGTTTGAGGAGGAAATGGAGGAAGCAACGATCAAATTTCCAAGGAACCTTATAGAATTTCTCAAAGAATTCGCAGAATGGTCCAGCCAGACAGACTTCGATGAATTCATCAACGATTTTGTGGTTTATGCAGTTGAAATCAACATTCAGAGGATATTAGATGATATGCAGCAAATTGATGAACTCTTGGCTAAAGTGGACTATTTCAAGAAGAAATACGGACTTTAACCCGTATTTCTTTCATTTTTTAACAGTTCTGGGTTAATTCGCATTAATTCGCATTCATCTAAAGTTAGTTCGAACTGCAAGTTTGAATTTTCTGTTTAAGGAAGTAGGGATTGTTGTTGTTCCATTACATACAGAATTGGATAGAGGAACTTTAAGAGCGATAATAAAACAAAGTGGAATGGATGTTGAGAAGTTTTTGAAGTTGTTATGATTTTGCTTAGTTATTCACAAGATCTTCGAGTGGGTGTTTAAGTATTTTTACAATTTTAATTTTGGTTAACTCTTGCTTTTACAATCTTGACCACATTACCTAATCATCAAAGTTTAAATATTTTCATACATACATTTATACATGAAAAACATAATGGTGAGAGATGAAGTTTACGAAAAATTGCAGAGGATGAAGAGAGGTAAGGAATCTTTCTCAGACGTTATACTCAGGCTTATTGAGGGAAGAAAGATGAGGGGAATTGAAGTTCTTGAAAGATACGCAGGAAAGCTTTCAGACAGCGAGCTGGAAAGAATTGTGATGGACGAGAGGAAGGAATTCAGGGTGAGAGACTTTGATATTTGACACTTCTATAGTACTTCAGGTTCTCAAAAACAGAAGTTTTTTCGAGAGTTTAAGGGAAAAAATAAACGAAGAGGTAAAAATAACTTCCATAACAGCATATGAATTGCTGAGGGGTGCAGCTTACATCAAGCTGAGGTATGGTAGAGATTACGAGTATAACTTGGTCAGGAGTTTTGTAGAAGATATCGAGATTTTGCCATTCACTTCTAGGGATTCAGACGTGTCGGCTATGATTTGGGCGAAGTTGAGAGAAAGAGGATATGAAGTCAGTGATGCGGACATCATGATTTCAGCAATATCGATAAGAGAGGAAGAGAAGCTTATCACGCTTGACAGAGATTTTGAATATATCAGGAATGTTGCAGAGCTTGATGTTGATATTTTGAAATTTTGGGGCTGAGTAAGGTGAAAAAATGCAACCTGACCCAATTGAGAATCATATTTTTACAGTTTTTGGTTAATTCGAATCAATTCGCATTAACTTTAAAATAATTCGAATTGCAGATTTTGAATTTCTTCAAGGTTTGTGACAAATGTGACAATCTCCATGTGTCACAAAAGAAGGCAGGAGAGAGCTTTATTTCTCGAAAGAAAGTGTGTAAGGAATTGTGACAATGTGACAATTGTGACATATCAAAACATAAAAACTCAAGCAAACTCACACACACAAAACTTTCGGGTACATATTATACAGGCAATAAAAAACACAAACACACATGCGTGTCACAATGGTCACAATGGTCACAATCGCTCTCCTGCTTTTTTTAGCCGAAAAAAGCTTTGTACAAGCTTCTTTTGTGACACATCATTTTGTCACAAATATCGTTACATTGTTACATCACACGTCACCAACTTCCTCGAGATGTATCGTAACTTCCCTCCAGCCATCCTCTTCTTTCACCTCAACTTCTTTAACTCTTGTTTTTGGAAATGCCCTCCACAAACCTCGAACCTTCAAAAATTCCACAATCTTGTTATACCATTTTTCCCAGCGTTT
>JAPDJQ010000110.1 GCA_029259015.1 Thermoplasmatota archaeon
AAAACCGGGTTTTCAGTATATAAAACCTTTTTCAACTTCTCCTGTATTTCAGCATATAGCTCTGAAAACTCTTTAGAGCGATGGTGAATTTGTGGTGTTGACAGCATCTGCAAAATTTCCTCTCTAACTTCAACCGGTCCAGGGGTGAACAATTTACAATGCCTCATGGGCAGATATTGAAAATTTATACTTAAATGTTTTGTGAATATAAAATGGAAAAGATGGGTTTGCAGGCTCATTCATAATTGTGCAAATCTTTTTGCTTCCCTTTTATCCAGTGACAAGAATGTTTTTATAGGCTGTTTTTAATCCACACTTTCTTATGAATGAGCAGAATGCATATTTCCTTCTCTTTTTCTTTTCTTTTTTGAAATCACTGGAACTTTTGTGAAGGTATCGGTACATTCATATATTGCTGGATATTGCCTTCTAAGCGATGGATATGGCAGAAAAGTGTTTGGTCACAGGTGGAAATGGACATTTGGGCAATAATTTAATCCGTATTTTACTTGATAAAGGAAAAAAGGTTAGGGCAACAGTCAGAAATATAGAATATAAAGAGCCATTTAAAGGACTTGATTGTGAAGTTGTTTATGCTGATTTACTTGATAAAAAATCCCTATTGAAAGCAATGGAGGGAATAGATACACTTTACCAGGTTGCTGCTGTATTCAAACACTGGGCAAAGAATCCACGAAAAGAAATAATAATGCCCAATCTCGAAGGAACTAAAAATGTAATGGAAGCCGCCGCAGAGGCAGGCGTTGACAAAGTTGTTTATGTTAGTTCAGTTGTTACACTTGATAGAACCCAGCTTCCTCATCCAATGAATGAAGAAGGATGGAATAATACCATTACATTTCCATATTACCTTTCCAAAACAGAATCAGAAAAGCTGGCATGGAAAATTGCTGAAGAAAAAGATTTATGGATGGTTAGTGTGCTGCCATCTGCTATAGTTGGTCCAAATTGCTTTGGCCATTTAACGCCTACAATGCAACTGCTTAATCGTATATTGATGAATAAGATGCCTATAGACGTTAATTTTTATTTCAATTTTGTTGATGTGAGAGATGTGGCAGAAGGTATGATACTCGCCGCTGAAAAAGGAAAAAATGGAAATAGGTATATTCTGGGAAATGAGAGGGTGACGGGCACAACTGAAATTATAGAACTGGCAAGAAAATTATATCCAGATGTTAAAAAGCCCATTAAACTGCCAAAAAGCGCGCTTAAAACTCTGGCTTTTTTCATAGAATTTGGAAAAATTTTTGGTATAGAGCCTCCTATACTTCGCACCCAGATTGAGTTGTATTATGGTATTGAAGAAAAATTTGATATCTCAAAGGCAAAAAATCAGCTTGGCTATAGTCCGAGACCTCCAGAAGAGGCAATAAGGGACGCCTTCATTTACTTAAAAAGAAGAAATGCCCGATAAAGCAAGCCTATTTATCTCTTTTCCTTCCCACCAAAATTATAAACTCTTTTTTTATTTTATATCATGAAGGTATGGATTGCAGTATTGATTTTTGTGACTCTGGTTATTCCATCATATGGCATAAGAAACGATTTGGATTTGAATGAGTTGAGGGAGTCCAGTAATTTTATAGGACATTTTGAAAAAGTTGCTTATGTGAAAGCAGGAGATGATTACTACGTCCATTTCAGCCCAAGTAATGGAATAGAATTTGAGAAGCAAATATTCAATTTAAGTTATAAAGAGAAGATTGCTTTAGCCAAGGCTCCTGAATGGATAAGATGGAGGCTGGCAAAACAATTTGAAAATCTTAGCGATGAATATGCTGAGCTGCTGATAAACTCAAGCAGCAAATATGCAGATGAAATTGCTTTTTGCATAGCAACATGCCCAATAAATGGAATGCCTTCTCCTGAGTTGCTATATGACAATGCTTATTTCATTTACAAAAATGATGAATATTTGGATTACGTCGATGTTATTGATTTTGAAAATGGCTCATCCACCATAAGATACACAACGCTTGATAATGGAAAAGAATTGAGTATCGTGTGTCCAATGAGCATATATTACTGGTATGTTGTTTCTCCCCGCATAACATTTGAAGATGCAGAATATGTTTACGATAAATTC
>JAPDJQ010000026.1 GCA_029259015.1 Thermoplasmatota archaeon
GCTCCAGAAATTATTTATGATCTTGTTTTTCTTCCTAGAGCCATTCCCCTTCTTACAATTATCCCTGATTCCTCTAAGGTCTCCGCATACAATCTCTGTGACATCTTTTGATACACATATGTCTATAAATTTCTTTACAATCTTGTTTATCCTATCCCTAAACCTGCGCTTACGTTTACAATAAAGTTTTTTAATCCTCCTCGTAGTATTCTTACCATTAACTCTTTTAGCAATGCTCTGATAATATGATATCTTATTGCTCCAGTAATACCAGTCCGCCAACAAAGGTCTTCCACTAAACGCAATGGGCTGTATATCACCCTCAATCCACGCAACAATAATATTTACTACGCCTAGGTCTACGAAAGCCCTTCTTGGGGGGATGGTATGTTTTGGTCTGATATAAACGAATACTGATTGGTGGCCATACCATCTCCCCGTTAGCTCGTCATAGTATATTTCCAGTCTACCCTGCTTACCATGCCACTTGAAGCTTCCAGTAATCCTAATTTTTAGCCCAAGCCTTCTAGGAGCTATTATCAAGAATCTTCTCCCATTCTCCTCTACAATCCTATATGTATTGTATTTTGTTAATGTCATCAACCTCTTCTTTCCGCTATTCCTATCCTTCCAGTATCCCGGCGGACAAACCCTCCTAATATTTGGTGGCAATCTATGCTCTCTAAGCATTCTTTTTAGCTTGAAGAAGCTTCTCCATGCCTCATCGTTCTTCCTAATTATTTCCTGCGTTACCGCTGATCCGAGGATCTTCTTGAAGCTGTTGTATAGCTCATCTACGCCAGCATCCCATCTAAAACATCCTTTAAAGAATGATTGGCGTCGAACATAGTTTAGCTTATTCCATAGTACTGCAGACATGTAGCATATGTTTTTTAGAGCATCTTCCTGCTCCCCATAGACTCTAAGCCTGAATTTGTTTAATCTTTTAACCCTCATCATGCCACCCATCTCCCTCAAATTCATCGTGGAGGGTGGCATGTTCATCGAGTCCATGGAATATTTGGTGCAGACCCAAGACCCCAATATCATTGTATGGTCGTCAACCCGGGTTGACGTAGTGTAGAATTTGCCCCTCAATCCCGGGATTGGGGGCAGGGGGTAGCCCTTAACCCTAGTTGATCCGGGTGTCGGGTTAGCTGTGTATCGGTGGGCCCGGTAGTATCGGTAGATCCGGTAGGTTCGGTAGAATTTTATCCGACCCCGGATTAAAATACTAGTGTTTTATCGTGTTCTGGATTCCTCCACCTCCCCATCTTCCTCAAATTTCATCGTGAAGGGGAATAGTGGAGGGTAAAAAAGTAAATATTTTTTTGTTTCTTAGGGCGGGCTACCTCTCCCCTCTAACACTAGTATACGCTTTATTTCTGGATTGGGGTTGCCTTCATCCACTCATCTTTTGTCGTCTGGGCATCCCCACACAACCATAGGGTTGTGTGGTTCATCTACGGTTATCTTCTAAAGAGTTGTATATAAGTGTTGGAGATCCTAGGTTATAGGGGGAGGGGGGTTGTGAAATTTTCGATGACCCATTATATATCCTTTCAGCATATTGTTAGATTCCAATGACAGCCTCTATATATTTTAGCTCACATATATTGGTTACATAGCTCTTCCATATTAATGCTGTGCAATGCCTCCATCAGGCTAAATATAGCCTAAAGAATCATAGTGAAATAGATTTAAGCATAACTCTCCTAGAAATATATTGATATATCCAAACTACTTCAATGCTTAAATTAATTCCACGCCACATAGCGAATATCGTCTCCGATACAAATATCAGCAAAATACAGCTAAAAAATATTAAATGGTCTCGATAGCCTAATAAAATTTATTAGGCAGATATGGTGAATATATGTGTACCAATAAAGCATTTAGGTGCACATATGATTTCAATTCATGGTGGATTAAAATATATTGTCTTCATTTTATTCCTATCATTTCTTTCACCGATATCATTTAGTAGTAACGCAAGTAAACCCATTGTTGTCTGTACTACAACAGTTC
>JAPDJQ010000118.1 GCA_029259015.1 Thermoplasmatota archaeon
TATAATTCAACATCTTTTTGATTGCTTATGAAATTATTTTCTATAAATTTGTTGAAATTACTCATACTAAGGAAAGTTGCGTTTCCATTGTTTTTAAATGTATTTTTATAAAATTTATTGAATTTTGAATCCTCCATAAATATTGCCACTTCGTTGCGAGAAATAAAATTATAGACAAAAACATTTTTACCAGATGATTGAATAGTAGCTCCGATAAAGTTACTTTCTATGAAATTTTTGGAGATAATATTGCTAAATGAGCCATAAAATGAAATTCCTTCCCAATCACAAGATGATATGCTATTATCCCAAATGGAATTTTCCGTTGAATTTGATATGCAAACTCCTATTTCACACAAACTTATTTTATTGTTTGAAATGTTGCAGTTTTTCGATTTCCACAAAAATATTCCTATTGGCACATGCGAAATATTTTGATTTTTTACCGAGATATTTTCACATTTTATCAATATAACTTGGCCAGCTTCCTTAACAATTTCATTTGTTCCTTCCTCCATATAAATCAATGGTTTTCCATTTATTGTATTGTCATATATTTCATTATGCCCTACATTTCCCATAATCCACCAGTGAATCCATAAGCCGTCATTGATGAATTCATTATTTGTAATAACATTATTTCTGCATCCATCCTCTATCGAAATTCCCTCAATATTGTCTATAAATTTGTTATGCTTAATCAAATTATTACAAGAATAGCAAAGCAAAATGCCAGATAAGCCATTAGATGAAATGGTATTGTTTTCAATAATATTTTTATCTGATATCTCTAATCCATCATATTCATTGTAGGCAATATAATTTTTTCTTATTATATTGTTATCTGTAGTATACATTCCATTTCCATTTAAAATTATTTTATTTTCCTCAATATGGTTAAATGAACCATCGCAGTATATTCCATAATCTCCGTTTTTTCTAATGGTATTATTTATAAAAAAGTTGTATGAGCCATTGCATTTTATTCCTATTCCATTTGCTTGTAAACTACAATTTGAAATGAAACAATGGTTGGAGTTCAGCAATTGTATTCCAATGCATGTATTATTAATGCTTAGGTTGGTAATCCTAACATAACTTGAATTAACAACGATTATTTGTCCAGCTTCTCCATAAATTTTCTCCCCTCTCTTATTTTCAATATAAATTAATGGCTTTTCATTAACAATGTTGTCTATAACTTTATTCGGATATGAATATGCAATGATTCCGCTTTTTAAAAAAAGGTTGTTTCTTACTATATTACTGGGCGAATACAATGCCACCCCGCCGTAAAAGCCGCCTTTACATCGTGATAATATATTCCCCTCTATAACATTATTTTCTCCCTCAATGCTCATTCCGCTCCTACAACAATTAGATATGTTATTATATGCAATATAATTATTTACAGCTGAAACAATGATGCCATCGGATACATCAAATATTTTATTTCTAATAATATTATTTTCTTTTGAGTAAACATCAATTGGGTGTTCTATACTTCTCATAACATTATTTTCTATTAAATTGTTATTACTTCCAGTCATTAAATATAGTCCACCTTTCGAAAATTGCAGTGTATTATTTCTAACTACATTTTCAGAAGATTTATCAAATAATAAACTCCACCAAGCATGAGAATATATTTTGTTTCCCTCAATTAAATTATTATTAGAATAAATCTGCATTCCATAAAAACCATTTTTTGTAATTATATTGTTCAATATTTTCGCATTATCAGAAAATATGCCTATTCCTCCTCCCTCAGGAAATCCTCCCATTCCCCCGTTTCTTATCTTAAAATTTGAAACAATAACATTCTTTGCTCTTATTTGAACAACATATCCTTTCTTTCTCCCATCTATTATTGTTGTCTCCCTATTTTCTCCTATAAGCTTAATAGATTTATCAATAACAATATTTTCATAATAAGGTGAGGAATCATCATATACAAAGATTGTATCTCCATTTTCCGCATCATTTATTGCATCCTGTATATGAG
>JAPDJQ010000002.1 GCA_029259015.1 Thermoplasmatota archaeon
CAACTATACATGGTTCTGTTCCATTATCTGTTGAATTTACATATATTGGTGTGCTGAAGTTTATGAAGAGATTTCCGTCTTTGGTATACTTAGGCTTACCAAATTCTAAGCTTATATCTGGTGGTGTGTTATCAACATATACCTTGTAGCTATATGTTGCTGTATTATTCAAATCATCTCTTGCTGTTATGTTAATCCAATGTATGCACTCTTCATCTATTGTAAATTCTACTTTTGCTGTTCCATCATATACTTCATCATAGTATGTATCTACTACTGCTCCATCATAATATACTTCTACTGTCAAATTAACTGAGCCAACTATACATGGTTCTGTTCCATTATCTGTTGAATTTACATATATTGGTGTGCTGAAGTTTATGAAGAGATTTCCGTCTTTGGTATACTTAGGCTTACCAAATTCTAAGCTTATATCTGGTGGTGTATCGTCTACCAAATGATATTGCGTATAATGTGGGCCAGCATTTCCTAAATAATCAACAGCCCAATATTCCAATGTATGATTACATTCTTCAGTAAAGAATATTTTAACTGATATGTTTCCTTCTGTTGGGTCTAAATCATCTCCGCTATTATCTTCAACAATATAATGTATTGATGTACCATTCCATGTTATTATATAATGAAGCTTTGCAACTCCCGAACCATTGCATCCTAAATCAGTTGCATTAAGCCATATTGGTGTATGAGTTGTTACAAATTTATCATTTAATCCATATTTTGGCTCTCCAACTGTTTTAGTAACTGTTGGTCCTGTTTTATCCAAATATACTGTTAGTTCCTTATAACTTTCATTGTTTCCTAATTTATCTATTGCATGATATTGTATAATATGCTTGCATTCTCCTGATAAATTGAATGTAACTTTATATACTCCTTCTGATGATTCATTCCATATTGTCCAGTTTCCATTATACCATATTCTCCAGAATACTTGATTTGGTCCAACAGCACATCCATATGTTCCTATATCTGTTGCATTTAGATAGAATGTTGTATTCTCATTCACATATACTTTTCCATCTTTAGTATGCTTTGGCTCTCCTATTTCTATTGTTGAATATGGTTCATATATATCTACATAAAATTCCTGTTCTTTTACTGGCTCTTGATTATATAAATCATCTATTGCATAATATTGTATTTTATGTCTGCATCCCTCACTAAAGTTAAATGCCGCGCTACTATTCCATGTTCCCCATGTCCAGTTCTTTACTAAATTCCATGCTGTTCCATTCCATATGAAGATGCGATATGCTATACGGTATGAACCAACTTTACATGCTCCTTGATCAGTAGCATCTAAGGTTATAACGCTTGTAGTTGTTACAAAGTTCGGCTCTACATATGGATGGGATATGCTGACTATTTCAGTTGTCGGCGGGCTGTTATCAACATATACTGTCTTATTCTTGTGTGTTTCAATATTTCCTGCTTTATCAACGCTCCAGTATTCTATTCTATGATTACATTCTTCTAGATGCCCATAATCTGCAAAGCTAAAGTTACCAGTATATTCTATTACTCCTGTAATATTCTCCCAATTTGTGCCATTCAACCACCAGAGCCTATAATATGTATGATTTACTCCTGAAGCATTATCATAAGCTGTTAGATTAATTGGAGTGTATGATGTTATATAGCTATCTAAATGTGGGGATCCCAAATGAATGTCTGTATGAGGTGGTGTTGTATCGTTTCCGCTTCCTCCGCTTGGTGTTAAATGCCAAGCATTTGCCCATACATATCCTTCATATTCTATTCCATTTATCACAACATTATTTGGATTGACTCCTGTATCATTAAAGTATTGCCATCTATTTGCTGATTGATTCCAGAATACTATTCCTCTTACTTCATCCTCTGTTATTCCTACATTGTCCAAATCTTGTTGTGTATAATATATGGTAATATTAATTGGCCAATCAATGGCTGTATCATCTCCTACTTCTATATCAACAAAGAAGAATGGTATTATCT
>JAPDJQ010000115.1 GCA_029259015.1 Thermoplasmatota archaeon
AAGTCATCTCACTTAACTCTCATCCAAGCGGTTTTTTTGTTAGGGAACTCGAACCAAATGCCAAAAGCTTAGAAACCCTTGCAAAGGCTGTGAAGTCCCTTGAGGCTGATGTTGGGATAGCCCATGACGGAGATGCCGATAGAATTGGTGTTGTTGACAATCAGGGCAACTTTGTTGAATACGAAGTTATGCTTTCCCTCATAAGTGGCTATATGTTAAGAAAGTTTGGAAAAGGGAAAATTATCACAACTGTGGATGCGGGATTTGCCTTAGATAACTATGTTAAACCCCTGGGAGGAGAAGTCGTTAGGGTAAAAGTTGGAGATGTTGCAGTTGCAGAGGGCATAATAAGAGAAAACGCAGTCTTTGGAGGAGAGCCAAGTGGAACTTGGATAATCCCGCAGTGGAACCTCACTCCCGATGGAATCTTTGCTGGGGCCTTGGTTCTTGAGATGATTGATAAACTGGGTCCGTTAAGTGAGCTTGCAAAGGAAGTGCCGCGCTACGTTACTTTAAGGGCAAAAATACCCTGTCCAAACGAGAAGAAGGTCAAAGCTATGGAATTCATAAAGAGAGAAGTCCTCGAGAGCTTTGAGTACAAGAGGATTATTGATATTGATGGTATCAGGATTGAAAATGATGAGTGGTGGATCCTATTCAGGCCAAGTGGAACAGAGCCAATAATGCGCATAACTCTAGAAGCTCATACAAAGGAAAAAGCGGAGGGGCTGATGAAGAAGGCCGAAAAACTGGTAAAGAATGCCATAAAAAGTGTATAATATGGACTAGCTCTCAAATCATGCTCTTTAATTTCTCTACAAATCTTCTTGCATTCTCTAAATCCTTTTCATTTGGATGTCCTTTGTTTATCCCTCCAATCTTCTCAAGCCAGCCGTTCGTATCCCATCCTCTACAGGAGAACTCTCCCACTATCTCAAATCCCTTTTTCCTGAGAGCACTCCTAAGCTTCCTGTGGTTGATAAAGGGAATGTTTATACCTGCTGTTGAGAAGATGAAGGCCTTCTTTCCTCTCATCTCTGGAAGGTTGCCTATAAGCTTGAAAAGCGCCCTGTGATGCTTCCAGTAATAGATTCCTGAGCCAAAGCCTATGAGGTCGTATTTCAAAAGTTCCTCGGATTTAATCTCCCATGGATTTACCAGCTTTGCGTTGAGGATTTCTGCTATTGCTTTAGCTACCTTCCCCGTGTTTCCGTGGTGGATGGAGACGTAAATAATCAAAGCATTCATATTCCACACCTATTTATACTTGTGTTTTCTGATACTTTATTTCCTTTGTTTTTGTGAAGGTGTATTTGTAGATTTTCCGTGTAGTTCGTTTTTGCCCTCTTTAGATAATCCAAAAGTTTTTAACTGAAAAAACCAGTTTTGCATGTGGTTACTATGAAAAAGCACGAATGGGAAGAGTTTTTTGATAGGGAAGCTGACTATTATTTACAAGAACCCTTTACCAAACACACGAAAAAAGAAATTGATTTTTTACTGGAAGAATTTAAACTTCCAGAAGGTGCAAAAATATTAGATGTGGGCTGTGGTGTTGGAAGACATTCTATAGAGCTTGCAAAGAGAGGATATCGTGTCACAGGGATCAATATTTCCCAGAAAATGCTTGAAAAAGCAAAAGAATGGGCTCAAAAAAAGGATGTTGAAGTTGAATTGATAAAAGCAGATGCAGCTAGGTTTGAGTGTAATGAAGAGTTTGACGCTGCGATATGTCTATGTGAGGGCGCCTTTTCATTACTTGGTTTGTCTGACGACCCAATAGAGCATGACTTAGGCATCTTAAGGAATATATATAAATCACTGAAACTGGGGGGTAAGTTCATCCTAACAGCTCTAAGCGCGCTTTCAAGAATTAAAAAAGCTACAAATGAGGATATTGCTAGTGGTGTATTTGGCCCGAACACCATGACGTTCTTTGAAGAACTCGAGGCACCAGATG
>JAPDJQ010000070.1 GCA_029259015.1 Thermoplasmatota archaeon
CATCCAGTTTCTCATCCATTCCATCCTTATGCAAATCTATAAGTTCAATATCTTCCTTTCCTGATAAATTCAAATCCATAATAACCAGGGCAGGTCTCTCTCCTTTTTCATGCATTTCTTTATACATCTTTACTCCTTCCTCTCCAGAATATGCACTTAATATTTCCACATCCTCTATTCTGCCAAGATATACTCTTAATAAATCATGCACATCTGGTTCATCATCCACAATAAGAATTTTATCACTCAACTGCATCACCCCAGTTATAATAAAATCCACTTTTCCAGCACAATTTTTCCTCCTCGTCCACAAACCACTCTCTCGTCGTGTTTACCTCCTTAATTTTAAATAAAAAATAATTACTCGTATTTATATATTTTCATTTTTCATTTTTCGCAAGTTTCATAAATTTATAATTTATATAAAATAGGAGAAAATGAGAAAATTGTTGGTTGCTGGAATAATTTTACTGATGTTGATGGTAAATATCCCGGCAGATATACAAAGGGCCAGTGGAAAAACCCTTGATGATCTCCATCTAGAATTCTTGGATGGATATGGAATAAGAATATTGATCTCGAACTGGAAAAATTATTCAATATACAATGTTTCTCTTGATAATATTTATATTTCAGGATTTTTCATATTTAAAGTCCTGAATGGTATTCGGTACATAAAGGAAATAACGCCGCACAGTTATGGATATCTTGTTGTTCCAGTATTTGGGCTTGGATGGATAATGGTAACTGCAAAGGTTTCATATATTGATCATGGCGTAAAAGAGGAGAAAGAAATGCATGCAGAAATGTTTTTGATTGGAACTGTTACTGCGGTTATTGATCAGTGGTGTATTTAAAGACTAGTAAACCTATAAATATATCATTTTATTAAGCAGTGATGGATGACATAGATTTATTCCTTAAAGAAGATTTGGATGAAAAAGGAGACATAACATCAGAAGCACTTCTTAAGGATGAGAAAGGAATAGCATACATAAAGGCAAATGAAAATTGCATTCTTGCTGGAGCAGAAGAAGCCAGAGAAGTTTTCAAACGGCTTGATTGCGAAGTTAGTTTAATAAAGAAAGACGGCGAGGAAGTCAAAGCCGGAGAAAAAATAATGGAGATAAAGGGAAAAATGAAGAGTATACTGGCTGGAGAAAGACTGGCTTTAAATTTCATATGCAGGATGAGCGGAATAGCAACTTTAACTCATGAACTCACAAAAATGTGCAGGAAGAAAAATCCAAATGTAACCATAGCAGCTACAAGAAAAACAACACCTGGTTTCAGAAAATATGAAAAAAAGGCGGTTAAAATTGGAGGTGGATATCCCCATCGCATGGGGCTGTATGATGGTGTACTAATCAAAGATAATCATCTGGCCTGCATTTCTCTGAGAGAGGCAATAAGAAAGGCCAAAAAGCTTGGAGTAGAGGTGGAAGTAGAAGTGGAGAGCGTTGAAGATGCTGTGATAGCAGCTGAAGAAGGCGTAGATGTAATAATGCTGGATAACATGCCGCCAGCAAAAGCAAAACTTGCGGCAACCAAAGCTAAGGAAATAAATCCAGAAGTCAAGATAGAAGTTTCTGGAGGAATCACACCTGAAAACATTGCAAACTATACCTTTGCAGACCGCATTTCTCTAGGATGGCTCACTCATTCTGTGAAAAGCAAAGATTTCTCATTAGAGGTAGAAAAGGTTTTCTGAGCAAAAAATATAAAAAGCTTTTCTATTCATCCATTCAATGAATCCTTTCCTCAATCCCATCACTCTTGCAAAAGTTGTAAAATATTATCTTACAGACATAGATAGATTATGGAAGTATGATGAAGAAAAGATTGAGAAATACAGGCAGAAATGTTTCAGAAAAGTTCTGAAACTCGCAATGAAAACACCATTGTATAAAGAAAAATATAAAGGCATAGATGTGAATAAAATTACATTAGACAATATT
>JAPDJQ010000055.1 GCA_029259015.1 Thermoplasmatota archaeon
TATATCCTATATAAGCAGGGTTATAATACCCAACCCATACATCACCTTCAAAGGTCTTAACCTCGGATGATGATTTGTATCCAATCGAAAATTTTTCTTTATCTCCTGTGATGTCAAAAGCTACCCAAAGCTTAAACCAGCTGTTATGTTCAAACTCGACCTGGCCTACTTTCGTCCAACCCTTTGGATTTGGCACCAGAACAGAGCCGTCCCTCGTATCTATTGCTGCATAGGCGAAATACTGGATAATCCACGACGGATGGTATTCCATACCTACAATGACTAATGGGTCTCTGTCTTCAGGGACATAGAACCAAGCCCCAACTTCATATACACCCTCTTTCACACTGGATTGTCTCCGAACGTAATGGGCAACGGCAACGATTAGTTCCCTATAGCCTGGAGGAACTTCATACGAGACTATTTTTACACTCTTTTCTCCTTCATAAGCTATTTCAGAGGCTATACTTGCATCTCCCATATCTGGGGCGAGTTCGTATTTTCTTACCTCATTCGTCATTCCTACCTCTAACCAGTTTTCCTTTTCGATCCAACAATTTCCTCGTAGAACACAGTCTCTAACAGCTTCCCTTAGCCCCGTGGCAGTCGCCTCTCTAAAAATTTCCACATCTTCAAACCCATTCTCCCAATTTACATATTGAATAGCTTCCTTATCACTTATTTTATTTTTATGAAAACATCCAAATATTAAAAAAGATAGTACAATTAGCAGAAGCAAAATCAAAGCGATAATTCTGCTTTTCATATTCATCCTCCTTACATCTCCTCTAATTGCCATTAAAAGATGTCTGCGGTTTTCGATCCAATTCCCTTTATTTTCTTTTTTGCCTCGTTATAGGGAAAGATTCAATATTTTTCAACCCTTTTCATATAGTTTTTGTTTTCATATTTTATGTTATCTTTCTATTTTCCATATTGTAAGCACAAATTAAATAATAAATTATCCAACCCTTGAACTCACCCCACCTTTCCGTGAATTTTCTAACTACATTGCCAGATTGAAGTTTTCCGTCAAAGTAGAAATATGAAACCGCTTTTCTGGCTCCGAGATCATCTGGAACGCAGAGATCCATTCTTCCCAACGTCGTTATCAGTATCAGCTCGGCGGTCCACCTTCCAATTCCCTTGAATTTCATCAACTCCTCAATGGCTTCCTCGTTGTTCATCTTTCTGATCTTCTCCAAATCGTATCCATCCGCAACTTTCAGTGCGAGTTCTTTGATGTATCTGGCTTTCTGGCGGGATAACTTGCACTTCCTCAATTCGTTCTCATCGGCATTTGCCAACACTTTGGGTGAAGGAAAATCGTAATATGGTTCGCCATTGATTTCTATTTTCTCTCCAAACCTCCTGACCAATTCTCCTGTCATCACGTAGGCAACCCGTAAAGAAATCTGCTGCTGGATTATCACTCTGATCGCTCCCTCAAATATGCTCGCCCCGATTCCCGGCGGTCTCAAACCATAAAGTTTGTTTTTTATACTGCGAAGTATCTCATCTTGTTCCATAAAATTATACAACTCTCTCAGATCATCCCTCAATCTAAAAATATCTGCTATTTTATCCAACAGAAGTTTCTTCTCTTTCGCATCGAGTTTGGAGAATGCGTTA
The DNA here is from genome assembly GCA_029259015.1 of Thermoplasmatota archaeon. Lineage (GTDB taxonomy): Archaea > Thermoplasmatota > E2 > UBA202 > JdFR-43 > JdFR-43. The sequence continues at coordinate 1,633 of JAPDJQ010000055.1, forward strand.
ATCCGCAACTTTGGCTTTTCCACCGTGCCAACAGAAGTAATCTTTACCGGAACTAATCTATCTCCAATTTTGAAAGCCCGTCTCCAGATGCCATCTTTATAAATTTCTGGCTGTGGTTCTTTCGACGAAGAATAAAATTTCCATTGTAGATCAAAATCATAAGGTGGAGTTGGTAGGAGTTCGAATGAAGTTTTATCCATGATAATCACTTAAATTCAATAAATTCAATTTATTTAATAATTTTTTCACACGTCGTGTCAAATCAAGATTTGAAAATAGCGAACCCTCGAAATTTCGCCT
>JAPDJQ010000032.1 GCA_029259015.1 Thermoplasmatota archaeon
AACTGAGATATCTAAGGATAAAGAACTGACATGGGGAGAGATTATATGGATTAACGCAACTGGTTCTCCAAAACAGGTATATGTCCTTCAGATAGAAACAGAATCATCAGATTTCGAAAACATATCAACGAAGACAGCGGATAAAAATGGAAAAGTAAACTTTGAAATACATGTACCATATAGATCAACACCGGGAGATTACTCTGTGAAGGTGGTTAATAAATCAAATCCTGCTGATTTCGACTTGGACACCATAACTATAAAGAATGTTTACAAAATCGAGTTTGCCGTGGGAGGGGAGTCAGTTGAATATGTTATATGGAACAAAGTATACGAAGATTTTAAAGTACAAGTCAAAAACTGGACTGGTAGCAAATATGAGTTGCTGGATGATGAAGTGACAGTCGAGATATACGAACCAGATAACGACCTTCTAGAGAGCGAGATAATAACAGAAGGCACTTTTACAACAGATATAAAATTCAATTTTACCGACGGTGACAATAAAGAAACAGATCACTATGTAGTGGTTAAGAGAAATTCGATAGTAGTTGCTAATGTCACACTCCCGGTCCTCCTTGATGTGACAAGTACAGTTCCTCATGATGTGATATGGGGACAAAAAATCGAAATATCAGGTTATGTCAAAGATGGTAATGGTGACGGAATAAAAAGTTACAAGGTAGAGATGTATTCGCCAACGAACGGAGGCTATGAATTGGCGGCTGATGACACTACACCATCCACAGTAACAACTGGTAAATTCAACATGGAGAGAGACACTGGAGATCTACATGCAGGTGTATGGTATATAGGAACGAGTGTCAGCGGGGACCACAGATCATCATATCATAATCTAGAGGGGGTAGATGACTTTATCTGGTATTACAAATTTGAAGTTGGAACAGACACATCGCCAACGATAACTATAACAAGTCCCGATGTCATTGTATCTAAATTCAATCAAACTATAAAAGGATACGTAGAATATGATAACAGTGATGCAAACTTAACTGGAGCATACGTGTATATCACTGGAATAGAAGCATACTATGATGCAGGCGGTGGATGGAGAGAGTGGAAATCTTCCGAATATATTCCAGTCGGTCGATTAACATTCAACACCAGTGAGGATAGATATGATTTCACGATAACTGATATACTATTCAACGAGACAGGCACCGGCAAAATAATTGTGATGTGGCCATTTGACAATGATACATACGCGAATAATGAAGACCTTCAACCAGATGTGGAGGCAACCCTAGACTTCGATGTGAACACTCCAGAACCAATAAATGTAGTTGTAGAAAATCCACCGACTGCCGTGCTTGTAAATGAAAACTCAAATGGCTGGATAAACTCGACAACCGTGCCTGAAACTACGATCAAAGTTTATGACATAAATGCCAAACCAATGAATGCTACCATAACCATATCTGGATGCGGTCTTGATGAAACAATAAAAGAGGACGAATACGACACTCCGGGAGTTTACAAGGTAAGGCTAAATCCAAAGAGAGGAGGAACTCTTACAATAACAATTACAAATGAAACCGTTAGTGCTGAGCCTGTTGTCAAGGAGTTCAAGATAGCAGGGCTGTATGGAACAGTCACAACATCTCAAGGAAATGACATGGAAATAACAGTTAAAACTAACGAGACAATAATAGTAACAATAACGGGTGGAGACTATGCGAAAGTACATGCAACATTCGTTGATAAGGATTGGAAGGTGATAGATGAAATATATGCTAAGACGGGAGACGGAGAAACATCTGGACAAGGTTTGAATGGGAATTTCAACATAAACGTAACCAGTGATGATATTGATAGAGTTGGCTACATAATAGTAACAGCTGAAGCTGGCGATAGATATCTGTATGATATTGTTACCGTGGTACCCATTAAAGATTTAATTGTAAATATTA
>JAPDJQ010000094.1 GCA_029259015.1 Thermoplasmatota archaeon
ATATGTATCTGCACAAAGTATTACTCGTACTTCTTCTCGTGTTATTTCATCTCGCAAGAATTCTTCAAAGTTTTTTACAAAGTCAGACCACTCGTACTTGTCTTGAGATTCTAATACGGAAAGTATAATTTCTTGTAATCCACTAAATCCTTCGTCTTGTAAATTATCTAGACTAGGCAAAGTTTTTGCCAATTCTTTAAAATCTGATGAATTCTTAATATTGCTAACTAAATCGCCATACGGATCATTTACGAACTCTTTATATTCATGATCACGCTTCCATAAGCTTTTTAAATTCTTTGAACCCGTTACAAACTCTTCAAGAAGAAACTCTAACATTTTATTAGTTTTATTCTCTTTTAACTCAAAGAATTTACTTCTGAGAATATTTATCAACCAAAAATCATCTATTTGTGAAAATCTTTCTATTCTAAATTTACTGCCTCTGTCTAAAATGCCAATCAATTGAAGTAAATTATTTTTTATAATTGGATGATCATCAGATATTTTTTCTTCATCTCGATTACACTTTATTTCATCCCAAATTATAATATTCATTATTTTTTCTAATATGTAATCGAATCTGACAACTTTATGGTGGCATACTAGATATTTATAGATTATAAATCTATCTAACAATAATTGCTCTACATCATTTAATGCTTGAATAGCTGGTAAAAATTTGAAATTATCTCCGCCATCTTTGGTGAGAGTTATAAACTTTATGATTCTACTAATATCTGCGGTATCTTTAAGAAGTCCCGTATTTTTACCATCCCTTGCAACGAAATCTATTCTATCTGCATCTAAATCACCCGCTATTAACCCCCTTAGTGATACAATAGAGGCATATTTATTATTTTTACTTAAAATAGATTTTACAATATTGCATAATATTATTAGTAAAAATATTTTTTGGATAATATTACCTTATTGCCGTCTTTATTGTTGCATATAATATTATTCACAGTGTCTCTATAATTTTTTATAATGTCTTTGAAAATGTAATCTACAACATCAAGAGCCAACATTTCATGAATTTTTAAATTATTATTTTCTTCACAATATTTAAAGGTATCATCTAATACTTTATAGATATATTCTTCAATTTTTGACTTCTTATCATCAGGTTTTTTCTTAACTCACGATATAAAGATTCTAGTGCGTACTCTGAAACATGGCTGAATGGTAAATGTCCGACATCATGTAATAATGCCCCTAGACGCAGTGATTGAAGGGCTAGTAAATAATATAACAAATTTTCTTCGTTATTGTTAATAATGTTATGAGCCATTAATGCATTATCATTAAAGTAAAAATTCCAATACTGTCTCTAGAGTGAAGTTGTTGGTATTTTTATTAATTTCAAGATATACATCCGAATAGTGTTCGGTGATCTTACTCAATTCATCTATTGCCGATTTTTTAATTTCTTCAAAATCTTCTTTGAGTTTTTTAAAGTATTCATCTAGAATTTCCTTTTTAGCATTTATGCATCCCCATTTGAACATTTCCGATGCTATGTGCATAACTCCAATACTATGCGAGAATCGTGAAGTTTTAGCTGATGGATTACACTAAATATGCTAAAGAATTTTGTAGTATATTGTGTAGTCTGTTGAATATCCAAGTAGGTAATATCTCGTCAGCTTCTATAGATGTTAGAGGAATTGTGCCGTGTATTGTATCAGCAATTACTTTGGTTTTTTTAGTTTTTGACACATTTTTTTTGATTAATCGTACATTTAAAAACTTTACTATTTCTGAATATCACCTGAGATAAATTACCCAATCCATTATGATATTCTATTTTTACAACGTTTTGAACAGAATTGACTGAAACAACAAAGAATAAAAATCGCCATGATAATTGTACCCATGCTTGAA
>JAPDJQ010000096.1 GCA_029259015.1 Thermoplasmatota archaeon
TTGCTAACAATTAGCAAGGCAATAATAACGATAAAATATCTTTGCCATATATATTTACAGCCAATGCGGGTGTGGTCTAGGGGTTATGACGCGAGCTTCCCAACAACCCTTTCCACTGCGTGCAAAGCGTTGACGGAAAAGGGGAAAAGCTCGTTGCCCGGGTTCAAATCCCGGCACCCGCATTTTAATATTTTCTGCTATTATTGTGTTAGCGAGGATGGGTATTGAGAGAAATATACCCCGTTAAATAATGAGATAAGGAATTAAACGGGGGCAAAAATCGAAGATTACATAGTATATTACGATTATCCATGGGATAGATAAAAGAATACACAGGATAGGCTTTGGAAGAGGTACAATCCATCTGCTCCAGTGGTTTCTGAAAAATATGTTTATGAATGATTCGTAAACTATCGTATCTTGACTATTTTTAATGAAGTTATTCCTTTTAACGATATTTATCAGAGTGTTCTCCATTTCCACTCCATCAAAATTATTTCTTATATCATTCCTTTTAATAATGGTATATAAATCTAGGTAGAGATATATCCCACAGCTGTTCCCGCGTAGTTTGTTTCTTTTTACTGTTGTATGCAGGGAGCGAGCTATAACTATCCCCCACTTTGCTCCTTCAATGTGATTTTTTATAATCTTTGTATTGCTTGAAGAAAAAACCAGTATACCCTCTTTAAGTTTAGATATGTTGTTATTTTTTATTACACATCCTTTGGAATGACCTACTATTATTCCGTATCCAACATCCTTTCCTTTATATGAAATGGAGCAGTCATGGATCAATGTATTGTCAGAATACATTACGAGAATAGGGATTGATGAATCTCTTATTTCGACCCCTCTAATAATTGAATTACTACAATTTACAACTATAAGCTCGCCTAAATTTCCTTCTCCGGAGATAATTATATTTGGTTTATTTTTATAGTAAAGAATTTTGGGGCCGTTCTTTAGATATTTTGTATTGTTTTCTATTACATGGGTATTGTAGTATATTAGTTTATCACCATTTATATCGAGGGAGCCATTAAATATGTTATTTCTCAATGTTAAATTAACTGTGTAGTACAGAACCATGCTTCTGAAACGATTATTTTCGAACACATTATTTTTTGATCCGTGAATTCTCACACAGGATGTAAACACATTATTGCGGAAAAAGTTCCCATTTGAGCTTTCGCATTCTATCCCATCTATTCTGTTACTATAAAAAGAGTTGTTTGGAGACTCTATGACCCATAGAGCTTCGTAATCAGGTCCTCCTGAGATCATATTATTTGAAATAATATTTTCAGCAGATCTATACATTTTAATGGCTATTCCACAACCTCCTTTACTCTCGATTGTACTGTTAAATATTCTTGTATGATGAGAATGGATTAGCATCAAAGCGTATCCACATGTCCATCCACCATTCTCTTCCTTAGGCAGGTTTAATAAATAACAATTTTCAATAAGGTTAAATGAAGAAGATATCTTTACAGTTATACTATCATTCATAGTTATTACAAAATTCTTTATAGTGCAATTATCCGCAACAATGTTGATAGTGAATTCACTTTCTCCTCCATCTACTACTGGCTTTTTACCATCTCTTTCAACCCCAATAAGATGCACCGCTTTATCTATAGTAATGTTTTCGTAATAGTGATTATAAAAGACGATTATCGTGTCTCCATCATTAGCAGCATTTATAGCATCCTGTATGCTTGTATAGTTATTCGGTCCATTTCCACCTACGTACAACGTTTTTCCATTCTGCATATAAGATGCGCCGAAAATATATCCCTTACTATGTGAGTATGAATTTACACCTACGAGTACTGG
>JAPDJQ010000088.1 GCA_029259015.1 Thermoplasmatota archaeon
TGTTATATGATATATTGTGCGGGGCTTGCTCCGCCGTCCTTTCGCCCAGTGAGGCGGTCTGGTGCGCTCTTTCGCACAAAGGCGGGTTCTCATTGGTTCTTTTTGATGCAAGTTTTCCTGCGTAAAATATTATTACTTTGCATGAATAAAGTATTAACGCTTTGCTCCTCGCTTTGAGAAGAGCGTTTATGTTGAGAGCGTTTTGAGGAGAGATGCGCAGGGAAGCATTGGAACATTGAGAGAGAGCGAGGAGAGAGCAAAGGAGAGAACAAAGGAAGGAGCGAAGAGAACATGTGTAGAAAATCTTTTATTCTTTAAGTGAAAGAATTTTTTAATCAAAGAGTATGCTTATATATTCGCATTCTCAAAGAGAGGAGCGAGGAGGTGAGAGAAGAGAAATGAAAACTCTCTTTGATGCGGCAGGGGGGATGCTCGGAAGAGGAGAGGAGAGGAGAGCGGAAGAGATAGCGGCGGAAGCGGCGGAAGAAGTAGAGGAGACGGCGAGCATCGTTTTGTGTGATTATGTGAGCATAGAGGAGGCGGCGGAAGTGAGCGAAGAGATGTATGAACATGTGTTCTCAATAACCTATGATGCGTTAATGCGAAGGTTCTCAACGAAGCATGTTTTCTTTAGAAAAGAGGAGCTGGCGAAGGAGGTAGCGGCGCAGGTAGCGGAAGAGATAGGAATGATAGCGAGCATTTACTTGAGTGATTTCACAGACACAGATAAAGCAATAGAGGGAGGGATGCGAGTGAAAGAATATGTGAGAACGGCGGTTCATGATGCAATAATGCGAAACTTTTAATTTAAAGCGCTTTCCTCTCCTTCCTCTTTCTCTCCTTTGATTTTTTCCCTTTTTCTTTATTTCTCAATTTCTCACTTCCTCGCTCTTTGAAAAACCGTATAATATGGAGAAAAACCGCTCAGTCAACCGCACAGTTAATCAAATTGTTTGGAAAACTTTTGAAATTCACTTTCATCTCTCTTTGATGTGAAAAATGTGCTGCTGGCGGATGCGCTCTTTTCCCCTCCTTTGATTTTTTCCTTTTTTTCTTATATCTCAATACTCCTTTATGCTTTCTCCCCTCCTCCTTCTTAAACTTCTTTCTTAATCAACACAATGCTTTCTTATTTGAGAGGAGGAAAGGAGAAGAGAGGAGAAGGAGAAAAGAGAAAAGAGGAGAAAGAGAAGAACATTAAAAAGAGAGAGAGAAGCGAGAAATTAAGAAAAACTCCTCGCTCCTCTCTCCTCCTCTCTCCTCGCTCCTCTCCTTCTTAAAAAAACGCATGATGCGGAAGAAAGCCGCACAGTCAATCCAATTGTTTGGAAAACTTTTGAAATTCACTTTCTTCCCAAATTTCATGAATTTCATGAATTTCACAATATTTCACTAAATTAATGAAATACGCAAATTTTCTTTAACTCAAACATTATATTTAAATACCTCTCTGCGAATGCATCACTGGTGGTGCGGGATGCAAAGGCGGGATGGTATTAAGGAGATAGTGAGAGAGGCGCTTAAGCGAATCTGCGAGGAGAAGAGAGGCGAAGGAGCAACTGCGGAAGAGATTAACGAAGAGATTGCGAGAATCATCGGAAGGAAATTGAGCAAAGGCGCAATCTACACAGCAATAAGAGAGTTAGAGGAAAACGGCGAAATTAAGAGGATTTCACCGCTCCGACCTTTCAAATATTGCATTGCGGAAGAGGAGAAGAGCGAGGAGAGAGAGGAGAAAGGTGAGGAGGAGAAGGAGGAGAAGAGAGAGGAGGAGAAGAAAGGAGAGGAGAGAAAGGAGGAGAG
>JAPDJQ010000134.1 GCA_029259015.1 Thermoplasmatota archaeon
AGGCCCAGAGTGTTTTTGTCAAATGGGTGGAACGTACTTCGTGGTACTGCACTTATGGTACAGTAGGAGTATAATGAAACTGTGAAGAAGTTTGGAGAAATGCTGAGCGATTCTGAGAACTTCAAGCTCGGTTGGCTCAAAATCCAGGAAAAACTTTCTCAGGGAGTTGGTTATGCTGTTGGCAAATGGGAGCTTAAGAAGATACTCCAAGAGTTCTCAGTTAACGTGCCAATATGGTTTGTATCCAAGGACTTCAATCTCCAAAAAACACTTTACAACACTACGTTCAAAGGGTATCCTGTTGTTTTAGGATGACGAGAAGAGGCGACAGTTGAAGAGTTATGGGAATATGGTGTTGATGAGGTTACTAATAAAGATTTAGGTATGGAGGGAGATATGCTCTAAGCACCTAAATTACATTCAAAACTATAGCAACAATAACTATAACAATAATTATAGCAAAAAGTATAAAAATTATTATAGGTAAATCTATTATAGGTGAGACTATAATGGAGAACCCATTTATATATGGGGAGCCTGTCGATAGAGAAAACTTCGCAGACAGAAAAAAAGAGCTCGAAGAACTCAAAACTGATATGCTTAGTGGTCAAAACGTCATACTTTACTCCCCAAGGAGGTTTGGAAAAAGTTCACTTGTCTACAACGCTTTGCTTGAGCTTGAAGACCAAGTGATATCTCTCTGGATAGATTGTTATGGAGTGTTGACAAAAAAAGAGCTTGCAGAGAAGATTGCATCAGAAGCCATACGGCATTGGAAAACTAAAGACATTTTGGAGGGTGTTAAGAAGCTTTTTAGATCACTTACTCCAAAGATACGTTTAGGGAATAACATTGAGATTGAATTCTCAATAGGGGAAGAAGAAAGAGCCTTTGAGGAAAGTCTTAAGCTCCCACAGCGACTTGCGGAGCATTCCAAAAAGCATGTCGTAGTCGTTTTTGATGAATTCCAAGAAATAGCAGAACTTGGGGAGCGTATCCTAAAAAAGATGCGCTCCGAATTCCAGTGGCATAAAGACGTTACCTATGTTTTCATCGGAAGCAAAAGGAGCATGATGGAAAAGATTTTCCGTTTAGCCCAGAGTCCATTCTATAACTTTGGAAAGCATTTTGTATTGAGAAAGATACCTCGTGAGGAGTTCAAGGAGTTCATACTGGAGAAGTTTCGCATTACAGAGGTCTCTATGGATGAGGAAATCGTAGATAGAATCCTCGAGCTCACTGATGGGCATCCGTATTATACACAAAAGTTCTGCCATGAGCTTTGGTACGTTGGGAAACTCAAAGGATCCTTAACACTAAAAGATGTAGAGGAGGCATTTTCAAGGCTAGTTATTGAGAGTGAGGCGAGTTATATTGAGATCTGGGATTCTCTACCTCTTTCACAGAAAAAAGTACTACTGGCGATTGCTAGGGGGGAGAAAGACCTCTATTCTACTAATTTTCTTATCAAATATGGGTTTAGCTCTGCATCTCAGGTGCAATACTCCGTGAGAGCATTACGTGAAAAAGAGCTTGTACACAGAATTAACGGCTCGTATGAAGTAAGTGATCCCTTCATGGGGCACTGGTTGTTGTGGAGGTTCGGTAGTGGATGAGAGATACTTTGAGAAGCGTCTATGGGTGGGTGGCACAGAAATAAACTACCTCTTCATCTGCCCAACTAAGCTCTGGTATTTTTCTCATGGGGTCACGATGGAACAGGAAAGTGAATGGGTAGATTTAGGAAAATTCCTCCATGAAAAGAGCTACTT
>JAPDJQ010000041.1 GCA_029259015.1 Thermoplasmatota archaeon
GTCTAGAAAATTATGATGTTCTCGTTATAGGAGCGAGCGGTAGGCAATACTTTCATGGTCTAAGCAAAAAATGGAGAGAGAATGTGAAAAATTTCGTTGCCAATGGAGGAGGCTATGTTGGCATATGCGGGGGAGCAAATATAGCATCAAAGGGTTATGAGCATCCAAAACACTGGCTAGATTTCGTAATAAGTAAATCAGCCCTAGGCTTCATAGATGCATATGTAAATGATGATCAAGATGAAGAATGGCAGTATTTATGGAAAGAAGGCGGAAGAACTAACATTCCAATAAAAAATGAAATTCTTGGAAACGAAATATTTGCAGGAGAAAAATATCGCTATATTACATATGGAGGAGGTCCTGGCTTATATGGAATGGCAAAGGCAAAACCGTTGGCAATATATGTTGAGGAGCCAATGGAAGTAGCACCTTTACATTACTGGATATGGCTTGGTAAATGGATCCCATATAAAACTATAAAGACGGATATAAAAGGATATTATTCCGCGGCGGAGGCAACATATGGAAAAGGCAAAGTAGTCATCTTTGGCATGCATCCTGAAATACCACCTCGCTTCAATGGTAGTGTGGAAGAATTTTTTGGCTTATCAATATATGGGATTCCTAGGTATGTATACTCATGGAAAGGTGGGGAACAGATGAATATGAGTTATAACTGGTGGATTACTAGGCGAAGTATAGCTTATGTATGCAATTTGCCTCTGCCGCCTGCTGAGGAGCTATTTGTTTATTTACAACCATTGCAGGATGGAGTGCTGGAAGCATACGCTGAGAATGCAGAAAGAGTGGAATTTTATGTTGATGGCAAATTTTTTGCCTCAGATGATACACCCCCATTCAGAATAAATTTTGATTTGAAGGGAGAACATGTTGTAAAGGTAATAGCCTACCGCAACAGAGCAGAAGCATGGGATGAAAGAGTTATAGAATCATGAAATGGTTGTTTCCTTCCCCATATAAAACTTCGCTCTACGAATATAACCTATTAAGTATAGAGAAAATTTAATAAATGTAACCAAATTATCTTTTGCCGTTGTTGATAGTGATAAAATGTATCTAATCATAGTTGGAGCAGGAGAAATAGGCGAAAAATTGATAAATCTCGCCCTCAAAAACAAGGATGATGTCATTGTCATCGAAAAAAATAAGGAAAAATGTGATGAAATATCTAAAAAATACGATGTCATTGTAATAAATGCAGATGCAACAGAAAAAGAAACATTGATGGAAGCGGGAGCGGATAATGCTGATGCTCTAATTGCAACAGCAGATGATGCAACAAATTTGCTTGTTATTTCTCTGGCAAAATCAATAGGAATACCTTCTCTTGTTTCATTGGTAAATAATGAGGAAAATAAGCCAATGTTTATTGAAAAGGGAGTTAATATAGTTGGTAATCCTGCCGCTATAACGGCGGAATATCTTTACAGAGCTGTACAGCGTCCAATGGTAAAGGATTTCATGACCTTGGGCAATAAAGCAGAAATTTTTAAAATAATAATTCCTGCTGACTCAAAAGTTGTTGGTAAACCAGTTGGAAGCATTAAACTACCAAGGGGAGTAAATATAATAGCAATTGAAAGAAATTCTGAAATAATAATCCCTGCTCCCGAAAGTGTGTTTAAAGCCGGGGACGTGGTTACTTTGCTTGCAAGAAAGGATAAAATAGATAAAACAATGGGCGTTTTCTTTGAGAAGTAAATGAAGAACCTGAAAATTGTCTTAAGGGATA
>JAPDJQ010000039.1 GCA_029259015.1 Thermoplasmatota archaeon
TTTTATTTTTATGTATTTCATTTTAGCATCTCCATAGAGAGGCTTATTAGCAAATTTACATGAGTAAAAAATAATAAAAATGTTGTGGAACTACAAAATAACTTACGCAGTTCGGTAGATATTTGTTAAATTGGAGATATTCGAATATTGATTAAAGATTTTTGGCTACCATTCAACTCATATTCAAAACTCAATGAGTGGTAATCAATTTTTTCTCGAAAAACTTTTTATTGTAGTTTTTGAATTATAATTATTGGTGGTAACCAATGTGGAGAAAGGCACTTGCTTTGGGGTTAGTGTTGATGGCTTTAGGAGTTGTGGTTGGAGGAGCTGTTGGAGAGGGAAGGTTTTCAGCGTATCTAAGTAGGAAATATCAGAAAAAAGCTGATTATTATTGGGATAAATATGAAAAGGCATTAGCTGAAGGAAACACTGCAAAAGCTGAATATTACCGCGCAAAAGCTGAGAGATATCAGAGAACAGCAGATAAATATTTTGACGTTGCACTCGCGGCCCTCCCACTTGCCCTCACAGCAGCTGGGGTAAATGTGGTGGCAGGAATTGGGATAGCAGGTATAGGAGCATAATGGGGGGAGGATCATGAAAATTTATCCTTTAGGTCTTTTAATATTGCTTGTTATAATTGGGATTGGAATAGGAATTCAAGCTGAATACCAAAGGACGAACAGAAATCCAACTGTTATTAGGAATGTAATTTTGTCTTTATTACTATCTTTGGTTTACATCCCTATGGCACATATGATGCTAGAAGGTAACCATAAAGAGTATAAGTTCATCATACTTGGTGCAATCGCACTATTTGGGAGTATTTTCACAGGATTAGAAGCATTTAGATTTTGTAAAACAACAAAAGAGTGTTTTGGCCGTATATTAATGGCGATAATGCTACTTTTAATCTCAGTTATTGTGTTGTTATAATATTCAGACAAATTATACTTAGGAGTGGGCTCTACGATGTATACAAAATATCTCTCTTTATTTTCAACATTAATTTTCTTCATTGGTGTTTTGTTTGGTAGTGTTTTAGAGTACCATGAAAATTACGAATTAATTCATAAGAAGTCTTCTATAAAACATGACTTTAACAAAAATCCTCCTAATTTCGGATATATCCTTCTAAATAATCTTCGAGTTATTCTCTTACTATCATTTGGGGGTGTTCTGACATTTGGTGGTTTAACTTTGCTGAATCTAGTCTTGAATGGTATATATTTAGGAACGACACTCCAATCTTCCCTAATCTTAGGAGAACTTAAAACATTCTTCCTTCTTATCCTCCCCCACGGTATTTTTGAAATCCTTGGCTTAATTATTGCCGGATCTGCCGGCTTTAGAATCCCCTATGAGATATTGAGATTCGCTTTGGGCAAGAAGGAAGAGATAATTACTGAAGAAGATGCTAAAGAGTTCTTCAAACTTGTTGGAATCTCAATAGCTTTAATACTCATTGCAGCGATAGTTGAAAGCACAATTACAATGAAAATTGCTGAAAAATTAACATAAAGGGGTAAAAGAAGAGCTTGTTTGGGCGATGTAGCATGGATTGTGATAAAAACACAAATAAGGGGGCTAATGAAGATGATATGATTGGGTTGTTGATGTGTTAATAATCCTGATGACAATCTATTCTCTGTTATTTGCCCTCTGCGACTAATTTATCACTTGCTCTGTTTTATCATTCTTTACCCAAT
>JAPDJQ010000009.1 GCA_029259015.1 Thermoplasmatota archaeon
ATAGAATGGAGTCGCATCTTCCCAAGGGAAAGCGAGATTGATGAAAATGCTCTAAACAAATACCGTGAGATCATTGAGCTTCTGCTCGAAAGGGATATAACACCAAATGTAACTTTGCATCATTTTACCTCACCTCTCTGGTTTATGCAGAAGGGAGGATTTGCAAAGGAGGAAAATTTGAAACACTGGGAAAAGTACGTGGAAATAATATCTGGGATTCTTGAAGGTGTCCAGTTTGTGGCAACGTTCAATGAGCCTATGGTTTATGTGATGATGGGCTACTTAACTGCTGATTGGCCTCCATTTATAAAAAGCCCATTCAAGGCATCTAAGGTCGCTGCAAATCTTCTTAAGGCCCATACCATGACATATGAAACCCTTAGTGGCAAATTTAAAGTTGGGATAGTAAAGAACATACCCATAATGCTCCCAGCGACTGATAGGGAACAAGACAAAAAAGCAGCGGAGAAAGCTGACAACCTTTTCAACTGGAATTTTCTCAATGCAATATGGAGTGGAGAGTATAAGGGAATCTTTGGCACTTATGCCGTTCCGGAAAGTGATGTTGACTTTATGGGAGTTAACTATTATACAGCAAGTGAAGTGAGACACAGCTGGAATCCCTCTAAGTTCTTTTTCGACGCTAAGCTTGCCGATCTAAGTGAAAGGAAAACTCAAATGGGGTGGAGTGTTTATCCAAAGGGCATATATGAAGCAATAAAAAAAGTGGCCCGCTATGAGAAGCCCATGTATATCACTGAAAATGGCATAGCAACACTGGATGACGAGTGGAGGAAAGAGTTTGTTATCCAGCATCTTCAATACGTGCGAAAGGCCATAGATGAGGGGTATGATGTTAGAGGGTATTTCTACTGGTCTCTTATGGACAACTATGAGTGGAAAGAAGGATTTGAGCCTAGGTTTGGACTGATTGAGGTTGATTATGAGACGTATGAAAGGAAACCGAGGGAAAGCGCTTATGTTTATGGGGAAATAGCTCAGAAGAAAGAAATAAGCGAAGAGTTAATCAAAAAATATGGATTAAAAGGTCTTTGATAATTCAATGGCTCTCTTTTTTAATATTTCTTTTACCACATCTCTATCTTCTGGATAGCTTTTCCGTATCCAGAGCCATACTGCTGCACAGGGTATCCAAAAGAGAGCTCCGATTAGAAGTGTATATTCATATGCCAATGCGTCTGAATAGCCAACACTTCTCAGAGTTTCTATTAGGAAACCCCCAAATAGGGGCCCTGTGGCCTTCCCCACATTGTCCAGTATATTAAAAAGTCCAAAAACTGTTCCTCGATCTTCGGGGAGATTCACTTGAGATACTATTCCCCTCACGTTTGGGCCGGCATAGGAAACAAACTGAATTAAAACAAAGGAATATATCATTAAACCAATCCAGTGAATTAAAGTCAACTCGCTGGGGAGAGGGTAGATGATCTTTTGAAAACATCGTTCTTTAGGGGGGTAGATCATGTTGAGGTCAAAAGGGACTTCCTTCTTAATTAACTCAGATATCACTGGAAAATAGGCCCTTTTAATGACCCTTTGGTATTTCGCTTTTTGGTATTTCAGCATACTGCAAATTACTGTGGAAAAAAAGGGGCCTCAATCATTTCACCCCATCGGAAGGCTTTACGATGAAGTACTTTGCATTCCATGGGAACTTC
>JAPDJQ010000079.1 GCA_029259015.1 Thermoplasmatota archaeon
GACATAGAAGGATATGGCAGTGTTGTTAAATTTGAAAGTATTGAAGATGCGAGAGATTACATGATGAATTTTGTAAAACAGAAATTTGGTGGTGTTGGCTACATTGTTATGGCGAATCCGATGGATATAACAAAAGCTGAAGTTCTGGATAGCATAGAATATCATTTTGAAGGCACAATAAATTCTGGAAGCACATTGCATGGACTGAATATTTTGCTTTCGGGCTTTAATTATACAGCTGTGCATAACATCAATGTCCCATATGACGGATTTGTCAGAATAAAAATTGAGTTAATAAATAAGGATAGCGATGAAGTATAAAAATGGGGGGATCGTCTTTTCCTTCATTTATCAACACCTGATAACATCACTTTCATATATACATCCACAGCAGGTGGGATTCCTGTTGTTGATGAAAATGGAAACATAGTTGTTGATCGCCTTGACTATCAGACATGCGTTTACAACAAGCCCGGCATTTATAGGGCAGAGATAGTGGGCACATGGATAGCAAAGAGGAAGGGAAGCTATGAAATGAATGTAAATGTGGAGAAAATAGACAGGGGTAACTTTCCATTAATGAAAAATTTATCTTCTCTAGCATCATATCTGGCAGCATACCACCGCGGCATCATATGGGCTTCTCCGGAATTCGCTTTTGCTGGAGGAGAAAATGCTGATATAGGAGGCATAATTTATCCCATTTCAAATGAATTTCTGGTCGAACCATGCAATACACATGTTTTAGCCATACATCAAAAGCTAAATGAATTGCTTGCAGAAATAGCGGATTTGCCTGCCGAGCCTAAAACGCTGTGGCAACATTACAGGAAAAATCCAATATATATTGCAATAATGGCAGACGCTACCATGATACCAATGTATTACTATTACAATCCAGATAGCGATTATGTCTCGGGCCAAGGCACAGCAAGCGATTTCATTTATGGAGATATAGATCCAGATCCACAAGATATGGAGAATGATACATTTACTTACTGGCCAGAAATGGAAAATGCTGTCGGCAGAGTAACTGGTTTCGATGCCGAAGATTGTTCTGCTTTAATAGCAAGAACAATTTTCTATGATAATATAATCGAAAAGCTCGGTGAGTGGAAAAGAAATGCTACGGTGCAAACCGGCACAGGTATTGAATTTCAGTATATTCCTATCATTACTCCACTTGCCAATCGCCTTAAGAGTATAATGGGTTTTGGTCCTGTCAGGCAAGAGCCAACTAAATTTCCGACAGGCGAGAGTAAATTCATAAACGAAAGGATATGCAATGATTTTGCGTTCAGCATTTTCAACCCTTAATGGAATCTCAACATGCTTTTTCACTATACTCTCAATTTCATCTCTCAATTCATCATCATAGTTATGGAAGTAATCATATGCAACATCATGCATGAAAATGAATGTTCCATTCTCATATTGTAACTCGCCCTCTTCCATATCAAATCCCAAGGCAGGAGCATCAAAAACAACGGCTGTGCCGCCTTGCGATACATATTGGAATATGACTTTGCGTTGTCTTTCCGTTATGTTTATCACATTTGGAATGAAAATCATTTCATATGGTATGAGTTCGTCAATGGAAAGGCTATCATTGATGTAAAAGCCATCGCCGTCAAAAATTACTTCATATGGAAGGTTTGATTCAGCCAAAGCTTG
>JAPDJQ010000025.1 GCA_029259015.1 Thermoplasmatota archaeon
GCCTTAAATCCATAAGCCTTATTTCTAAGGCCGAATCCTTTGCTATAAACCACTTTTCCATCTTCAACCATTGCAACGCTAATTGCCGGCAAATGAGTTTTAGACATACACTCAAAAAGGAAATCTTCAAACTTGCGGAATGCCTCCAAACAAGCAACCTCCACACCCTTATAGAAGTTGAAACACTGATAAACTTTAACACATAAAATCCGGGAAAATTTTATACAGTTTATAATTGAACTAACGACGGGGTGCATGGGTTTATGGCCATCAAAAAGGGCCTTTTAGCAATTGCCATAAGTCTTTTGACTATTTCGATTTTTACGAGTATCCATGAAGTTGCGGCAAATGAAGATGACATAATGGTGGGGGCATATTATTATATTTGGTGGGGAATCCCGTTTAATCCACATTGGAATGAAAGCATCAAATATACGCCTTTCCTTGGCAAATACAATTCAAGCGACCCCTTAACTGCCGAACGCCACATCATATGGGCGAAACAGCATGGAATCGACTTCTTCGCTATTTCATGGATGGGTGAGGGAAGATGGTTAAACTGGGATTTCGACGACATTGACTATAATCTTAAAGTTTTCCTTTCAGCAAAGCATCTAGAAAATTTTAATTTCTGTATATTTTACGAAACAGTAATTGTTTTAAACACTTCTTTAAATGAAGGAAAGAATTTTACTGAAATTTTTATTAATGACATGACATATGCTGCGGAAAATTATTTTCATCATCCCAGTTACTTGAAGATTGACGAAAAACCCGTAGTCTTTATTTATAACATTCCATATCTCTACAATAAATTGGGAACCGAAAAAGCCCAGAGTCTTCTTGGCTGGTTAAAAAGCGAATTTGACATTTACCTAGTAGGAGATGTGGGTGAAGGCCCTTCTCCAGAAAGTTTAAGCTCGGATTGGCTGTATGCCTTAGACGCAGTAACGAATTATTTCTTTTCTAATCCTTCGAGGGGATGGCATCAAATATTAGAAGACGCCAAGAATTATTATCCGCTTTGGCATTCAAGTATGAACCCCAACGGAATAAGATTTATCCCAAATGTTTATCCAGGATTTAACAATACAGGACTAAGAAACGTTTCTAATCCTGTTGTTTTGCCAGCTAACGCGTCAGCATTTAGAAAAATGCTGAACATAGCAATGAACAACACAGACAAAGAACTGAAAATGCTCATGATAACATCTTGGAACGAATGGCTTGATGGAACAGCAATAGAGCCTTCCCTAGAATTTGGAGAAACATTCCTTCACATAATCTTGGAAATAGTACCGGAACTTCCTTCAATTACCACTTTACTCTCTGTTATATCCATAACGATTGCCATAGCATATTATAAAGTAAACATCAAGAAAATCTTCCGAAGTTGGCGGGCCCGGCGGGATTTGAACCCGCGACCCCCGGGTTAAAAGCCCGGTGCTCTAATCCTT
>JAPDJQ010000042.1 GCA_029259015.1 Thermoplasmatota archaeon
GAAGGAGAGAAGTTTGTTGGAAGACTTCCTAATAAAAATGCATCACTGAATGAAGCATTTGATAATCTGGAAGTACACAAATGTCAGCTTAGGGTTGTTGAAATTGGTAAGAGGTCTTTCATAACTGATAAGGAGATTGAAATCAGCCTGAATAGAGAATCTTTCTATTCTAAGAAATTTTACCAAGGTGCAACAGTTGTTCCAAGACCTCTCTGGTTTGTTGAAATCAAAAAAGATGAAAAACTTGGAGTACATCCAAGAGCACCCTTTGTTGAAACCTCTCAGAGAGCAATTAGCCAAGCAAAAAGACAGTATGCAAACATCAGGATGAAAGGAAATATCGAAAGTGATTTCCTTTATTTTGTTATTACCGGTTCTGAGCTTGTTCCATTCGCATTTTTACCGTTACCAATAGCAATTCTCCCAATTCAACCAATGAAGGATAGATATAGGATTATCACAAAAAACGAAGCAAAAAGCAGAGGATTCAGCCATCTTGCAAAATGGCTTGAAGAGGCAGAGAATATTTGGGAACAAAATAAGTCCCCAACTACAAAAGAGTCCTTACTTGAATGGTTGAATTACAGAAATAAGCTAACTCAACAAAATCCATCTAAGCGATTCAAGGTTGTTTACAACACTTCCGGGACTTACATCGTTTCATCAGTCATAGATGTGGAAAAAATTCCAAAAACCATTAAAATTGATGGTATTGTGCTGAGAATTAATGGATTGATTGTTGATGCTAAATGCTACTGTTACGAAACAGATAATGAAAATGAGGCATATTATATCAGCTCAATTCTAAATGCACCAATCACCGATGAACTAATTAAAGATATGCAATCAAGAGGACTATTTGGGGCAAGAGACATCCATAAAAAAGTCCTTGAGCTACCAATTCCGAAATATAATCCTGAAAATGAGGCACATACAAGATTAGCGGAGTTAGGCAAAATATGCGAACAAAAGTCATGGAGTTTACTCGGAGAGCTGATGGAAAAGTATAAGTCAATAGGTAAAATTCGCTCCCTGATAAAAATTGAGCTGGAAAATGAGCTTTCAGATATTTCTGAAATAACGTTGGAAATTTTCAAAAATGGCATTCATAGAAACACTCTAGATCGTTGGAACGATTGATAGTTCTTCAAATTAAAGCTTTTAAGTTGTATTTAATCTTTTTACTTGCAAACATTCTTCCCTAACAACATAGCCAAACACAGCTTAACTAATCATTCATAAAGAGTTTTAATAAAATTTCCACTAAATTTCTAAATCCACCAAATTATTTTTACTAATAATGAACTAATATAAGTATTATGATCAAAATTGGTTGTTGCGGATTTCCAATGTCCACGAGGAA
>JAPDJQ010000049.1 GCA_029259015.1 Thermoplasmatota archaeon
GGCTTCCTTTCCCGACTCGATCAGAGGTATGATAAGTAGCCACGGAGCCAAATTCGTAGATGTTTCTGACCCTATGAAAATCTCCGATTTCATTTATTCCACCGGAGAACTCTATGGCCCCCCAAATGAGCAATCTCTAATTGTAAATTCAAAAATGGGAGTGATAGTTATTACTGGTTGCGCTCATCCGGGAATCGTTAACATCGTTGAAAAAGCCAAGGAGCTAACGAAAAAAGAAGTGTATCTTGTTGTTGGAGGTTTTCATCATCCCCCTATAAGCGTAGTTGAAAAGTTTAGAGACCTTGGAGTAAAGAAAGTTGCACCATCCCATTGCACAGGCGATTCGGTTAGGGAGGCCTTTGCAAAAGAATACAAGGAAAATTTCATAGAATTCGGAGTAGGAAAAATAATTAAAGTCAAGTAAAATGTAGAATCAGCTTCAAGTTGATGTCAAATCGCAGGAATAGAAACGATTTTCTTTTGAAACTTTATTTCTTCCTAATAATTTCTCTGTTATATATGAACACCGTCTAACAGATAGTTAGGCGAAATGCTATCTTGTAGATGGAAGGGAGCGAAAAATGCAAGATATGAATCCATATACGGGATGGAGGACAAATTGTTACGCCACTTCACTCGGTATGCTACTAAGTCGAAAAGGCAACCCAAAACCTATACCTTACATTGACTGTTTGACAACGTTACCTTTTGGGCCATTTATCTATTTAAGAAAGATAGGGTTTGCAGTAATGGGAATAGACCCCGAGAAAGGAGTTGATCATGCTCTTTCTCTATTAGGCTATGAATGCCTTCTCACCTTTGGCGGCTCAGAAAAGGAAGCAATCGAAAAACTTAAGAACAACCTAAAAAAGGACTGGGTTCTCATTGGTCCCCTGGACATGAGTTACTTAACCTATGATCCATTTTGTAAAAAGAAAAAGGGCGCTGATCATTATATCGTAGCTGTAGATTTTGACAACGATTTTATTTGGATAAATGACCCTGAAGGCTATATAGAAGTTCCACTTTCATGGCGAGATTTTCTGAAAGCATGGGAAGCAAAACGTATCTATTACAAAAAGGCCTCGTACACTCAAAGACTACTAGGAGAAAAAGTTGCAAAACTAACGGAGGAAGAAATTTTCAAAAGTGTTCTGGAAAAGGTTTCACGAATATTTGAGGGAGAGAATATTCCACCAGGTGCACTTTATGGTGAGGAGGCCATAAGATCCTTTGCTGATGACTTGACAAAGAAGGGCGTTTCCATGCTCGAGTTAACCTTCACATTGCCCGTTTGCAATCAGCGATGCTACGACAGCTCTATATTTCTTGCACAA
>JAPDJQ010000016.1 GCA_029259015.1 Thermoplasmatota archaeon
TTGGCCGCTTTGATGAAATCCGCGTTCTCCTCATCATAAATCACCATCCCAACACGATAGCTTTTGATGAGGGTTGTGGCAAGCTGTAAAGCTAGTGTTGATGCATAATCCACTTTTGCCATTCTGATCCCTTTCCTCATCTCGCTTGTGTTATCAACAAAAATGTATACATCGGCATCACTTTCCTTCAGCATCTCCCTTATTATCAGCTCTCCCAATCTCACACTTGCTTTCCAGTCTATCCTTTTGAAGTCATCACCGTGTCTGTATTCTCTCAGATCCTTGATCTCAACACCTTCTGTCCCGATGAACTGACTTTTCTTATAGAGTTCCGCTAGCCTTAGGTTATAGTCTGCTCTGGCGGCTTCTTTTATGCCCTCAACCGATGGATAGACAATGACCTTTTTCTCACTTCCAATCTCAAACTCCTCGAAATACAGGCCACGCTCGTCTTCAGCTGTAACCTTCGCAGGCCTGAGCGAAAACTCGCCCTTGTACTTGGGGGTTATATGGTAGACAAATTCCCTTGATTCTCCACGTTTCAGGAGAGAGTAAGGAGCGCCTGAAATTTCAAAATCTTTCGTTAACTCAGCTATTTTCACAACAGCATTCTCACCTTTATTTTCTAACCTGACCACTATCTCCCCAATTTTGTTTTCCTCAAGTCTGGTATCTTTGACAATTCTTTCTCCTCTAATATCAAAATTCACCTTAGAGCGTAGCATGAAGAGATAAACGGTCATAGAAAAACCCAATAGGGCGGGAACTATGTTATCTCCAAGATAGCCCTCTAGGATCAGCAGAAGTGAGAGAATTACAATTAAGTCTTCTCTCTTCATTTGTTACACCGGCACCTCAGTCTCTTCGAGAACTTCCATTATTATCTCTTTGGTGGTAACCCCCTCCAATTCATACTCTGCCTTTAAGAGCAACCTGTGTGCCAAAACTGCGGGGGTAACCTTCTTTACATCATCTGGAATGACATAGTCCCTTCCATCTAGAAATGCTGAGGCTTTGGCCGCATAAAGCAAATGCTCACCTGCCCTTGGTGAGGCTCCAAAGAGCAGTCGCTCGTCGCTTCTCG
>JAPDJQ010000113.1 GCA_029259015.1 Thermoplasmatota archaeon
GATGAAAATGGCGCTGATGTAGATCTAACTCTTCCCGATCCTGGGGTCGCCGGTTCTTTAAGCGCAAACAAAGATATTGTAGTTGACACTGTCGCACCTGGAAAAGTGGGCAATCTAACTCCAACAACCCACACTATCGGTACATGGAGCACCTCCAATAACATCAGTTTTGAATGGACCACTCCAACAGATGCAATTTCCGGAGTAGATGGCTATTCTGTAGTTTGTGATAGTTCAGAGACAACTGAGCCAGATGAAACAAAGGATATCGAAGGATCAGAAACGACTTATACCTGCGAGAATGTTAACGATGGCAATGTTTATTTCCATATACGTGCTGTAGATAAAGCCGGTAACTGGGGCAACACTGAACACATAGGCCCATTTAAAGTAGATGCAACAAATCCAAGCTCCGAAGTAACAATATCCAATGATTATTATGGCCCAAATACGTGGAATGCTTCAAGTACAATAAATGGAACAGCAAGTGATGCTACATCTGGCGTTGATTTTGTAACAATAACAATAAAGCGCAGCGATAACAAATACTGGAATGGAAACTCTTGGGACGCAACAGAAGCTGATCTTAATACAACCTTAAGTTGTAGCGATAACAACAAAAATTGCACTTGGACTTATGATGCCACAGGCATATCATTAGAAGATGGAAATACATATACAATAACCCCTAAAGCTTACGATATTGCAGGAAATAACACTGCCGGCACAGCAGATAGCTTCACTTATGATGCGACTGCACCTGCAACGCCAACATTAACATTAAAAGACCAAAGCAGCGGAAGTGAAAGCTATACAGATTCAAGAACGGTTAGTGTTTCCATAGGAAATGATAATGAAGCTGTAAAATGGTGCCTAAAAGAGAATAGCACAAATCCAAATTACAATGACTCCTGTTTTAGTACTTCTGAGCCAACATCTTTTGAGCTTAGCTCCGGCGATGGTGAAAAGACAGTTTACTTGTGGGTTCAAGATGCTGCTGGCAATGTGAGTAGCGGTGCTTCAGATTCGATAACTTTAGACACAACGGATCCAGAAGTGGATATAACCTATCCAGA
>JAPDJQ010000006.1 GCA_029259015.1 Thermoplasmatota archaeon
TTTAGAAAAACTGTAACGTTTAATTTCTTTCCTCGATAGTTCAACCAGTCCCACATACAAGTATAATTCAATTCTATTCCCACAGGAAGAGGTATTGAACGATTAAAGCAAGTTACGTTACTATCTGTGGCAATCTCTACTCTTTTTACGATAGCCATTCTTTCTGAATCACGATAATTAACCATAGTGATGTTAAATCGATCAGTGTAATCAACGTTAAAAGTTACATTCTTTATTTCAAAATATATTTGTGGAAGTGTTATATTTTTGACATAAATTTGGTATCCCTGCTCGGTTGAAATATAAATTGTCGTCTTATTTATTCCGAACCAATTTAATTGACAAGTAAGCGTTATTGATTGATCTTGCTCGAGCGTTACTGGGAGCTCTGGGATTTTTAGAGATATTTGTCTTTTATACAGAAAATCTGCAAATTTGCTTCCTTCAACATCTAATAACTCCACTGAATTTATTGTTAACGCCGCTTCAGAGTTTTTGTCATTTTTTAGCTTAATGGTGAAATTCTTGAAAGTATTCCCGAATATTGGCGTTACTTCTAGTTCAACAAAGGGAAGTTTTTCCATTCTATTTGCAGATGATGAGTTTTCAGAAAAAACATGTATTGTTATAAGCTGGCCCCGAGACGTGTATGCAAACTCTCCCCAATACATCTTTTTTCCTTTCACTTGAAGAGCTGAACATGTTATGTTAATGGCTTTGCCCCTAGGAATAACTAGTCCGTCTTCAATTGGTGGTTGAGTTTCTACGACTTCATAAAGGTCTGTTTCATTGGCGACACTTACTGCTATTCTCGTCACAGTTGCATTTGAAACTGAAAATGAAGGATTTAAAATGGTAATTTTAAAAGATGTAGCGTCCTCTGGATCTATATAAACATCCGTAATTGCTAATGTGGTGCTATTTTCCGGTATATTATATCCAGTTTCAACGTAATATGCAATTGTCAGCATATAAGAGATTATTCCGCCTACAATTGCGGAGGATACTATTAAAATTATAAGTGTAAGTGTTGAAA